>FR901591.1:12947-13507 GCA_000438015.1 Coraliomargarita sp. CAG:312
AGCGGGAACTCTCCGAATCTTCTGGAAGCCATAAGCGCCGCAAAAAAGCTCGGAGTTTCGACGGCGATGTTCTGCGGCAATGGAGGAGGAAAGTGCGCGGGGCTAGCCGACGTGGAAATAATAGTGCCGTCGAATAACGGCGCCCGCGTGCAGGAAGCCCACGAACTGCTATTGCACACGGTCATAGAGGAAATAGAGGCAAATCTTTAATAACAGCTTATGAAAAAAATAATCGGCATAGACATAGGCGGCACAAAGTGCGCGGCAACCCTTGGATTTCTTTCCGAAAAAGACGAAATTTCAATCGCCTCAAAGAAAAGTTTCCCCACAATTCCCGGAAACCCGCAAATGGTGGTGGAGCGTTTTTTTGAAACAGTAGACGCGCTTTTGCGCCAGAATAAGACGTCGGAATCCGATATCGACGCAATTGGAATAAGTTGCGGGGGCCCGCTCGACAGCAAAACGGGCACAATAATGAATCCACCCAATCTGCCCGGTTGGGACGGAATAAAAATCGCGGAGATTTTTGAAGATAAATACAAAACCGCCTGCGAGCTTCA
>FR901591.1:13565-26848 GCA_000438015.1 Coraliomargarita sp. CAG:312
GAATGGAAATTCGGCGCCGGCAAAGGCCTGAAAAACATGGTTTTTATGACATTTGGAACAGGATTGGGCGCGGGGCTTATTCTCGACGGCAAACTGTACGCCGGCACAAACGACAACGCCGGAGAAATCGGGCATATAAGGCTTTCAGAATTCGGGCCGGTAGGATACGGGAAATCGGGTTCCTTTGAGGGGTTTTGCAGCGGCGGGGGAATCGCGCAAATCGCAAAAATGAAAGTTCTGGAAAGGCTGCAAATGGGACAAAAAGTAGGATTTTGCAAAACTCCCGATGATTTGGGGAAACTGGACGCAAAAGCGGTAGCCGCCGCCGCAGACGCAGGAGACAAACTCGCGCTTGAAATATATGCGGAAAGCGGAAGAAAGCTAGGCGCAGGGCTTTCGATAATCGTCGATATTCTAAACCCCCAGGCAATAGTGATAGGAAGCATTTTCACGCGCTCGCGCAATCTGTTGTGGAAGCACGCGCGCGCAGTTTTGGAAACCGAAGCCCTGCCATTGGCAAGGAAAGCCTGCAAAATCCTTCCGGCAAAATTGGGCGAAAACATAGGCGATTATGCTGCCCTGTCTGTCGCCGCATACCGTATTTCCCAGAATAAACTTTAAGAGCCTTATGAAAAATAAAAATATCCTTCCAGCATTGGTTCCTATAATGTTCGGTTTTTTCGTAATGGGATTTGTCGATATTGTGGGAATCTCGACAAGCTACGTAAAAGCCGACTTTGCCTCGCAGCTTCCGGAGCATTGGTTCGGATTTCTGCCGTCAGTTGTGCTTGTTTGGTTTCTGGTGCTATCAATACCGACTTCCCTTTTGATGAATTCCATCGGGCGCAAAAACACCGTGCTGCTCAGCGTCGCGATAACTTTTGCCGGAATGGCGGTACCCTTTATAAATTACAATCTCTATACATGCCTTGTCGGATTTGCGTTTCTCGGAATAGGCAACGCAGTATTGCAGGTTTCGCTAATGCCGCTTTTAACCAATGTGGTGTCCGCGCAGAAGCTAGCAAGCGCCGCTACAGGAGGACAGGCTGTAAAGGCAGTATCGTCGTTTGCCGGGCCTTTCATAGCGTTTTTTGCAGCGTCGGAACTGGGCTCCTGGCAATACATATTCCCCATATTCGGAGGATTCACAGCAGCTTTTGGGCTATGGCTTTACGCGGCGGAAATAGAAAGGGAAAAGCCGTCGCAAACGGCATCGCTCGGCGGTACTTTCGCGCTGCTTTCTGACGGAAAAATTCTAGCGATGTTTTTTGGGATAATCGCTGTGGTGGGAGTAGATATGGGCATGAACATGGGTTCGCCGATGCTGCTTATGGAGCGTATGGGGCTGGATCCAAGCCTGCAGTCGTCGGTTGCGGAAGTCGCGCTGGTTCCGAGCGTTTACTTTGCATGCCGCACGGTGGGAGCCTTTGCGGGAACGGCAATGCTCGCTAAAATGAATCCGCGCACGTATTTTAAAATCCATATTATTTTTAGCTTGGCTGCGACGCTGGCGATGTTCTTTGTGGAGTCGAAAATAATCCTGCTGACGCTTGTAGGATGCGTGGGATACGGAATATCGAGCATATTTTCGGTTATATTCTCTGAAGCTTTGAATCTCAAAAGCGACAAGGAAAACGAGATATCCGGTCTGATGATTACGGCAATATTCGGCGGCGCGGTATTGCCTCCGGTCATGACATTCGCCTCAAAGACGCTGTCTTCGCAAAACGGGGCGCTCTCGGTATTGGCGGCCGCGATGATTTACCTCATTATATGCGCCTTTGCGCCCGAGACAAAAAAAACTAAAATATAAATCCAAATGAATATCCACGGTTTCAACTGCATTTTGTTTTACGCATGCGCCGCGACGCTCTGCGGATGCGCTGCGGGGGATGGAAATTCGCCTTGCGGTCAAGGCGAAAACTTGACCCAATATGTAAATCCCCTTATAGGCACGGCCTACGTCGGACACACATTCCCAGGCCCAAGCGTTCCGTTCGGGGGAGTCCAACCAGGGCCAGATACGGCGGAAAAGGGAGGGCATTGGGACTATTGCGCGGGATACAAGTATGAGGACGACACAATATATTCGTTTTCCCAAACCCATATGAACGGGACTGGATGCCCCGATTTGGGCGATATAGCCGTCATGCCATATGTAGGTGAAATAGGCTCCCGCCTGCCCTCCGACAAGTACGATAAGGAGAGCCAGATAGCCCGCGCGGGCTACTATAAGGTCAAGCTGAAAGAAAGCGGCGCAAGCGTCGAAATATCCGCAACCGAGCACGCCTGCATATACCGCATAACATTTGAAAAGGACGGCGGAAAAATACTCTTGGATTTGCAAAAAGGAATGGCAGGCCCGCCGCGCGTTGTGAAATGCTCCTCCCGCATTGTCGGGAACAACAAAATAGAGGGTGAATGCCGCGTAAAAGGATTCATCCCAATGCGCGACATCGCCTTCGCAATGGAATTTGACAGGCCGATAACAGAAGCAAAAGAGCTTCCACAATCGGATCCCAAAGAACTCGGACAGCGCTATGCCATAGACTTCGGATTAAAAAAAGGGGATGTCCTTACAATAAAAATCGGTATATCGTCGGTTGACGCAGCCGGGGCTAACTTAAATCTCCAAACCGAAATCCCGCATTGGGACTTTGACGCCGTGCGCGATGCAGCCGAAAAAAAATGGGATGCGGTTTTATCAAGGGTTCAAATAGAAGGGTCGCGCGCGGACAAGGAAAATTTCTACACCAGCATGTACCATCTTTTCCTCCAACCCAATAATATAGCCGATGTCGACGGAGCCTACAGGGCAACAAAGACAAACCAAAAGAAAATCTCCCCTACAAAAAATTATTATTCGTCTTGGAGCATATGGGATACCTACCGCGCTGCCCATTCAATGTACACCATTCTGTCTCCGGAATATGTCGACGACTTTGTCGAAAGCATGATGCTGCACTATTCTGACATGGGTTTTCTTCCAATAAACGTCTACTACGGGAAAGAAACATACTGCATGATTGGCAACCACGCAATCAGCATAATTTCCGAATCAATAATGAAAGGATTCTACTCCGGGAATGCCGCCAAAGCTCTAGATGCGATGGTGGTATCCTCCACAAAAAACCTTCCAAAATCGCAGTGGGATATATATGAGAAATACGGCTACTATCCTTTCGATATCGTGAAAAACGAGTCCGTATCCAGAACGTTGGAAAGCTGCTACAACGACTATTGCATTGCGCTTGTTGCCCAAAAGCTGGCGCGCCAAGACATTAGCGGCAAGTTCTCAAAGCGCAGTTTATTCTACAAAAACCTATTCGACAGCGAAACAAAATTTATGCGCGGCAAAGACAGCAAAGGCAATTTCAGGACTCCGTTTAACCCGTTCGATTTCGCACACGACGGGACATTCGGCGGAGACTACACCGAAGGCAGCGCATGGCAGTACACATGGCATGTACAACAGGATGTGGAAGGACTAATTGAAATGTTCGGCGGCAAAAAACCGTTTGTAGACAGGCTTTCCGAACTGTTTGTATCGCACGACATACGCGGAGACAAAGCCCGAAAAAGCCTCGATATAACCGGTCTTATAGGGCAATACGTGCATGGGAATGAGCCAAGCCACCACATAATATACCTATTTACCCTAGCTGACGCCCCACGCAAAACCGCCGAGCTTGTCCGCGAAGTATTCGACAGGTTTTATATGAATAAACCCGACGGACTATGCGGAAACGACGACTGCGGACAAATGAGCGCATGGTATATGTTCAGCGCATTTGGATTCTATCCCGTCAACCCCGCATCAGGGGAATACGTTTTGGGAGCCCCGCAAATCAAACGGGCAAAACTGAATCTCAGGGGCGGCAAAACTTTCGAGATTAAGGCCGACAATCTGTCTAAAGAGAACAAGTACGTTAAATCCATAAGATTAAACGGCAAAGACATATCCGGACGAAAGACTATAACCTACGCCGAAATAATGGCGGGCGGAATTCTGGAATTTGACATGTCAAACCGCTGATATTTGGACAAAAGCACATCCATTCCACGGGGCAATATTTCCTTTGCCCCATTCTGCATATTTGCTTCGGGGCCGGACAGCCTGCGCGCGCAGGGGGAAAACGTTATCAAAAGAAAACATCCCTGCGCCAGACAATGTCCTTGCCGAAACATAATCAATCCCTTGCAGCGACATCTTCAACGCGCCCCCAAGTTTCATCTGAAAGCAGCATCTTTCTGCCTTTAAACGGCAATTTCCACAAAATATGCGGCTCGGAAAATAAATCCGCTACTTTTCTTTTTCCTTAAACACCACATACAAGCCGTCGTCGCGGGATTCAAAGACCGTGTCTATCCCGGCCAATTCATTGCGCGAAAAAATCTTCCCTTCAAGACTGGGACGCCTGTTCCACTTAAAAATTCTGTATTTATCCGCCAATGCGCTTGTTTTAAGAACAAACTTGAACTTCATTTCACCCGAAACCTTGAAATCTCCGCAAACCCTAATCTCCGAACCGACGCCCTGCCCATATAGGCGGACTTCCATCTCCCCTCCGCTCCAGTTAAAGTCTGAAACAGTAAGAACAGGAGGAACATTGCCGTACGAGTCTTCGCACGGCAATGTTCCGACAATACCGCCTTCCAAAGATAAATTTCCAATAGACTTTGTTGAATTTAAGTAGATTTGTCCGTCCTTGACCTTTAATCCACCCGTAAAGCGCTTTTTGCCGAAAGTCTTCAAAAAATACTGCGCACCTTTCCCGTCTTTTACGAGTGATATGCGCGAATCTCCGCCAACCGAAGCGTCGTCCTGAATGCGGCCTTTGAACCTGCCCACAACACCCGCGGGATTTGCGATTACCAAAGTCGAAATAGCATTCTCTGCATCGTTCATAACCAACCCCATTCCGTTCAACGCCCCAATCTTAACTACTGCGCCGAATTTTTCAGAATCGCCTATATTATTTCTATTGTTCAAAATCCAAGTGGGGTATGAAACGTCTAAAGCAGTCATATTAACAGCTCCCAAAACTTCAAAATCCGCGCCTCTACAACAGCAGCCTGTGCTGCCTGTGGGGACGGGACAACGCGCCCAACTCCGCAGCGCAATTTTCCAAGGCCGAATATATTTATGTCGCCGCGCACAAGGACGCGCGATGGCCCGCCGTAGGCGCGCTTTCCAAATTCGCTCCATTCCCCGAACGACAAAGTCCCGCAAAAAAGCGGATTGCCTCGCTCAAAACCTATGTTGACGTCCCCGTATACTTCTATCTCCATTCTGGACACTCCTTCTCCGGGAATAATCCCAGCCCCTCCAAAATTAAATACGCCTTCAAAATTACCGAGTTCGCGCGTGATATCGCCGTATACTTTGAGCTTTTGCCCGTCGCAAAAACTCCTCAGAACGCCATAAATGCTTTCACTTCTTTTAGAATCGCAAAAACTCCTCAACACAATGCTCTTTACTCCGCTTTCTCCGGGGACAAGGAACAAGACGCTAAATTTGTCGATGCGTCCATCCGCGTACCCAACCTCGCTGCGGCAGTCTAACACAATGTCCTTGATATCAGAAAGATTTCCCAGTTCATCCCAATATTCAATGACGCCCTTCGAAATCCGCCTGTCGAACGCGCCATATCCGGCACAGAAAAATTCGCAAGCGCATAAAACTTGCGTTATCAGCGAAAAAAAAACGGAACGAAATAAGAGCAATTCATAACAAATCTTATTTAAAGATTTTATTTTTATTTTTTAGAATTTATAAACTTATTTTAGAATAATAAATATTATAATAATCCAGAAATTTCAATAAATATTTAAGACCAAAACTGCGAAAACATCTGTTTTAAATCATTGCCAAAGCAAAAAAAAAATTTAGGCTGATTTTAAGAACATGGAAGATATTGTCAGAAATCCGTCCCCCGAGCGCAAATGCCTATTGAGCATAATCGTGCCCTGCAAAAATGAAGAGCAAGCCGTGCCGATTTTCTACTCCGAATTTCTAAAGGTTGCGGAGAAAATGGGGAAAATCAATTTTGAAATAATTTTTGTGGAAGACGGCTCCACAGACAACACGCTTGGGATTATTCGCGATATGTCCGCAAAAGACCCGCGCGTGCGCTATATAAGTTTTTCCCGCAACTTCGGGAAGGAAGCGGCAATGAGCGCGGGATTAAAATATTCCATGGGGGATTATGTCGCCATCATGGACGCCGACTTGCAAGACCCTCCACAACTTCTTCCGCAAATGTTCAAAAAAATGGAGGAAAGCGGCTGCGACTGCGTAGCCGCGCGCCGCAGGACGCGCGATGGCGAACCCAAAATACGGTCGTTTTTAGCGCGCTCCTTTTATAAAATATTAAATTCGACCTCCGATTTGAAGTTCACCGAGGGAGCGAGGGACTATCGGCTTATGAAGCGCAGGGTTGTAGACGCCATAATGGAACTGCCAGAATACAACCGATTCTTAAAGGGAATATACGAATGGGTCGGATTTAAAACAGAATGGGTGGAATTTGACAACGTAGAGCGCTGCGCCGGCGAGACAAAATGGACTCTTTTTCAGCTGTGCGTTTATTCCTTAAATGCATTGACATCTTTTTCCACGGTTCCTCTGGCTATTGCGGCAATAGTGGGAATACTGTTCTGCATATTCTCGTCCGCTGCAATTATTCTGCTTAGCGTTCGCCAACTTATATTCCACAACTCGGCTTACGGATGGACTTCCATGGTCTGCATAATTTTCTTCCTATGCGGCTTGCAGTTATTTTGCCTGGGAATGATAGGCCAATACGCGGCGAAAATCTACATGGAAACAAAAAAACGGCCACAATATATAATATCTGAAATATCAGAGCGCCGCGAAACGACAAGCGGCGGCAAAACACAAGTATAGCCCAACACTGGCTGCACAGTGAAGCGGTGCACTAAAAGCCGTAAAAAGCCGCACATGGCCATTTGGTTTTTGCATCCGGCAATGGCGGAAAACAGGCTGCGCGCACAAAAAACTGCGCATATAATAGGAAAATATATTCCTCGTAAAGCGCAGTCTTGAAATTTGTTTGCGCTAAATAAAACACGAACACTGCGCCATAGAAGCAAGCGCATGCGCTTCCCCACCATGAAAAGCAAGAAGCACAAACGGCAAAAAGCCGCCACGGCGTTTGCTAAAGAATATTTATGTCTGTATAAATTTCAATATCGCGCGCGCGCGATATTATATACTCGGCGGGAGAGGAACGCCCGCGTTTTGCGATGCCTTCCACGGAGGATTTTAACGCGCGCTCCTTCTGCTTTCCGTAAACTCCCACAAGAATTTTCTTTGCGGCAAGAATTGTCCTGCCCGTCATAGTCATTCTCCAAAGCCTTTTTGAGGGATCTGTGTTTGCGCAATAGAGCCTTCTGTCGTCTAAAATGTTCATCGAATGGGGAAAAATAGAAGCAGTGTGCGCGTCTGCGCCTATCCCCAAAATAATGCAGTCAAAAGAAGGCGTGCCGGAAGACCTTTCTTTCACCAGAAGCTCCACAAGCCTTGAGTAGCGCTCGCACTCCAACACAGGGCACTCCTCCCCCCGCAGACGGAAAATATTTGAATCTTTCGCGTTTATCTTGCTGAAAAAATTCTTTTTTGCCTGTCCGTAGTTGCTGGCTTCATCGTCCGGAAAAACGCAGCGCTCGTCCACCCAAAAAAACCTTGTTTTTTCCCATGCGATATCTGACGCGCAAAGAACCTCAAAAATATCATTTGCTGTATTCCCGCCGGATAAAGCAAAATTAAAAATTCCGCGTTCGGCAACGGCAGTTTTCGCGGCTTTAGCGACCGACGAGCAAAGCCGCTCTATTGAAGCCCTCTGGGAATCGTCTATTTGTATGGTGAACATGTCAATCTCCGTTTACGGTCGGAAGGCTGCATGAAATTTCCCTATGGCTGCGCATTAGTGCCAGCGCTGCAGCCGTGCCTTCTGATCCCGCCGCGTACCTGGCCAAATCCGAATAGCCGATTTTGTCCCAATATTTTAAGATAGGATCTATGAATTTCCATCCGCACTCCAACGCGTCGGCGCGCGCAAACAGGGAGGAATCTCCGCACATGGCGTCGAGAAGCAACCGCTCGTATGCGCCCGGAAGCTTTACGTCGGCAAGCGACGAGTATTTAAAATTCATGCCGACTTGCGCGACATTAAACCCTTCTCCGGGAACCTTCAGCCCGAATTTCAAAGATATGCTCTCGTCCGGCTGGATCCGCAAAGACAAACGGTTGCATGAATGCCCGCAACATTGGCCTATAAAAAGATTCTGCGGAGTCGATTTGAAATTTATGGTTATTTCAGATTTGCGTTCGGACAATCGCTTGCCCGTATATAAATAAAACGGCACTCCGCCCCAGCGCCAATTGTCTATGAAGAATCGCATTGCGACATAAGTTTCGGTGTGCGAATCGGCGGAAACATTTTTTTCACCCAGATATCCGTTTACCTTTTCCCCGTTTATCTCTCCCGCTGCATATTGCCCCCTAAAGACGCTATCGGACAAATCTTTTTCGGAAAGAGGGTGCAAAGAACGGAAAACCTTCACGACTTCGTCGCGCAACGACTCTGAATCCAGGCTGGCAGGGCATTCCATCGCCGCAAACGCCATCAAATGCAATAGGTGGTTCTGCACCATATCGCGCAACGCACCTGCCTTCTCATAGTAGGCTCCGCGACCTTCCACCCCCAAAGTCTCGCTTACCGAAATCTCCACCGAATCTATATAATTGCGGTTCCAAAGCGGTTCAAAAATACCGTTTGCAAACCTTAAAACCAAGATGTTTTGGACTGTCTCTTTGCCCAAATAATGGTCTATTCTGAAAATTTCGCGTTCGTTAAATACTTTCAACAATTCGGCGTTTAGATTCCTGGCGGACTCCAAATCCCTTCCAAACGGTTTTTCAACCACGATCCTCCGCCAGCCTGAAGCGGACGAGTTCAAACCGGAAGCTTTTAGTCCACGGGCTATTGGCAAGAACATGTCCGGAGGCGTACCCAAATAAAACAGCAAATTCGCGCCGGTAGAAAATCGCCCAGACAACCCATTCAGGACATCAGCCAACCCTGAATATGCCTCGGGATTTTCCGTATCAATGCTTTCATAAAAAAGTATATTCAAGAAAGCTTCCAACTTTTCTGAATCCGCATTGGCGCCTGATTCCGAAAAAGCCAAAATATCGGCGCGCCTCAGAGCCCTAAAATCTTCGGAGTCCATCTTTGTGCGCGAGACTCCCAAAATAAAAAATCTATCAGGCAACAATCCGCGCAAAAACAGCGCGAATAGCGAAGGTATGAGCTTGCGCTTTGCAAGGTCTCCGGACGCGCCAAAAATTACAATTCCCTGCGGGCTAGGCGCGCTCATTTTGAAATCCTCTGGATTTGTTTTCTGTCAGGAGAAGACGCGGGGGCAGAACTCCAATCGGTGTGGAAGAAAACACCGCGCGGGGCGTCTACGCGCTCGTAGGTATGGGCCCCAAAGAAATCCCTCTGCGCTTGAATCAAGTTCGCCCCGGAATCCCCGGAAGTGGCTGCGTCAAAATACGACAGCGACGCAAAAAAGCTCTGCGCGCTTGCCGAGCTCAATGCCGAATACGCAACAACCTCACGCAAGTGCCGCATATTTTGCATGATTTCAGCCTTGAAATAATCGTCAAAAATAAAATTGAGAGACTTGTTTCTCTTATAAGCCGCCGAAATTTTATCCAACATCGCCGAGCGTATTATGCAGCCGTTGCGCCATATTGAAGCAATTGACGCAAAATCCAAATTCCATCCAAATTTGTCCGACGCCTTTTCCATTAGGGCAAACCCCTGCGAATACGCCAAGATTTTAGACGCATACAGCGCAGCCCTCACCGACTCAGGCGAGGGAGCGTCCAAAGCGGATTTCTGTTTTGGGAAGACCTTTCCCGCCGCAATGCGCCCGTCTTTGTCCGCCGAAGCAAAACGCGCAAAAACCGCCGCCGCTATTGAGGCAACCGGACATTGCAAATCCAAGCCCGCTTCAACCGTCCACTTTCCAGTGCCTTTTTGCGATGCGACATCCAGAATGGAATCAACCATCCAATTGCCGTTTCCATCCTTGGACCTCAAAATTTTTGCCGTGATTTCAATCAGGTATCCTCCCAATCCACCGGATTCGCAATCTTCAAAGAACTGCGCGATTTGCTCGTTGGTAAAAGAATTGCAATTTTTTAAAATAAAATACGCTTCGGATATAAGCTGCATATCGGCATACTCTATCCCGTTGTGGACCATTTTCACAAAATGCCCGGCGCCGCCCTCGCCAATCCATTTGCAGCATACGGTGCCGTCGGAATTCTTCGCTGCCGCGGACTGCAATATATTTTTAACCTTTGTCCAAGCCTTTGGATTGCCTCCAACCATTATCGACGCTCCGTGGCGCGCACCCTCCTCGCCCCCAGATATGCCTGTTCCAACAAACAATATTCCTTCCTTATCAAGCGCGTCAACTCGGCGCGCGGTATCGCGATAATCGGAATTTCCCCCGTCTATGATTATATCGCCGTCTTCCAAAAAAGGCTTTAGCGCGGAAATAATTTCATCCACAGCCTCCCCTGCTTTTACCATCAATATTATCTTTCTGGGGCGCTCCAAAGACGCTGCAAACTGTGACAAATCGTCAAACCCCTTGACATTTCCGCCCCATTTTTCCACAAACGCCTTAGCCGCGCTGGGCTTTCCCGGATGCGAACGGTTAAACACCGAAACGCTAAAACCTCCGTCCAGCAGGTTTAGAGCCAAATTCGACCCCATTACACCCAAACCAATCAGTCCTACTTGCGATAGTTCCATAATTTATTTATATCGTCTTTGAATTTTAAGAATATAGTCTTTCAAATTATATTTAAGTCAAATTTAATTGACACCACAATTGCATGCCATAAAGTTTTTTTATCCAGTTTCGCATTATGACTACCGTATGCAATCTAAATTTCTATGCGCTTTAAACTAAATTGGCTTCCCACAGGGGCAATCCAGAAATATTCGCGGGAGGCAAAAAAAGAGCTTTATGCGGAAAAACCCAAACTCGGAATAATATATATGAAAATGAAATTAATCTTGGCCGCAAATGCAATCGCACTTTGCGGCGCGGCATTGGCATGGGAGTCTCCGTCGCACTTCGGAGTGTGTTCGCACCTTAACAGATGGGAATTTCCTGTTGTGGACCAGCAGCTTCCAATAATGAAAAAAGCCGGAATAAAATATGTGCGAACCGACTTGGACTGGGCGCAAGTCGAACCCAAAGAAGGAGAGTGGAACTTCTCAAAATGGGACGCGGTGCTCGATGAAATTTCGGCTCAAAATATGGAAATTTTGCCGATACTTCCCGGATCCGTTCCGGAACGCGCTGCGCCCGCATACAAAAACCTGGATAAATTTGAAACATATCTGCGCAAATGCGTGGAGCGCTACAAGGACAGGATAAAAGCCTGGGAAATTTACAACGAGCCAAACCTGAAGTCTTTTTGGGGCGACAATCCCAATCCTGCCGAATACGCCAAATTGCTTGAACGCGCCTACAAAGCCATAAAGTCAATAGATCCCAAACTTAAAGTTCTATACGCGGGAGTATCGGGAGTTCCGATAGACTATATCGAAAAAACTTTTGAAGCTGGAGCATCAAAATATTTCGACATAATGAACATCCACCCTTACCAGCATTCAAATCCGGAAGAAAAACTGCCTGAAGAAATAAAAGCCCTAAAAGAACTGATGAAAAAATACGGCATTTCCGAAAAGCCTATTTGGATAACCGAAGTTGGATATTCGTCAGCCCAGGAATGCGGCGTAGTCTGCGCGGAAGCATTTGAAGCAGCCCTTGAAAAACTGGGGCTGGACTATCGAAAGGACGGGGTTTGCGAAGTATTCGACGAAAAGTTCGGCCTTGGCAACAATCCAATCGCACGCGCCCCTGAAATTATGCTTCCAAAGGCAAAAAAAGTCAGAAAAATTTCCCTCGAAGGCATAAAGAATTTGGATCCGCAAAAGAATAAAATCCTGCTGCTTCCCGTTGGCGAAGCCTTCCCGAAAGATTATATAAACGACCTGCTTGCATATATAGGCAACGGCGGCACTGCAATGTATATTGGAGGAACGCCTTTCTTTTATGATGTCGCAATTGAAAACGGCAAGCCTGTGCGCAAACATTCCGGAGAAGGCGCGTTAAAGGACTTTCACATATCTGTCGACCAAGGATGGAAAATCTCAAAAAACTTTCCCCAAATGACAGACAGCCTTAAAGCGGCTAAAGGATTTGAGAATCTGAAATTGGAAGGCAAATTAAGCACATATTTCGCATCGGACGCGAATCTGCGCGAAAACGATAAAATGATCCCAATTTTTTACGGAAAGGCAAAATACGACGGAGGCGAATTTGAAGCGCCGCTCGCGGCAATATATAAATTCGACAGCGCATTAAAAGGAAACTTTGTGTGCATGTTTTCCCATATCCAGAAAATAGTGTCCGAAGAAAACCAGGCAAAATTTGTCGGACGCACAATGCTCTTGGCTTATGCGGAAGGCGTAAAGACGATTTTTAGGTATAATTTCCGTTCAAACGAAAACGACAATACCAGAGAATCCCACTTTGGACTTGTGCGCAGAGACTTGACGCCAAAGAAATCGTATTTAGCGTATAAAACGCTTAGCCAGATGCTTACGGAAAGCGCAAGAGACCTAAAAATCGAGAGCAAAGACGGGGCATATATAGCCGAATGGTCTTCGGAAAACGGAGAAAAAACTTTTGCGTTGTGGACTTCTAGGTTAAAACCTGTAAAAATCCGACTTTCCGTAAAAGGGGAAACAATAACAGCATGCGACTATCTTGGCAATTCTGCAAAAGCGCCTAGATCGGGAGACAATGCTATTTTCACTTTTAAAGACGGCATAACTTACGTTAGCGGAGCAAAATCAATTGATTTTAAGTAAACGCCCCTGATGAAAAATTTGGCAATAATTTCAAAAAAGCCAAAAAAAAAGCTTGAGCGCAGGAATCATATATGTATGTTCGTAGCTTCAAAATTGAGATTTTTGAAAAGGTAAGGTATCCAAGAGGCTAAAGGGCGCGGACTGTAAATCCGTTCAGCATTGCTGTTCACTGGTTCGAATCCAGTCCTTACCACCATTTTAAAAACCCGCAAGTGCCCTCTTGCGGGTTTTCTTTTTCCGTACGCGCAGACTTTAAAATAAAAGGGTCAACACCAAAGAGAGTGGATT
>FR901592.1:0-4019 GCA_000438015.1 Coraliomargarita sp. CAG:312
GTTCGCTTTTTTATCAAATGGTGGGGATACTGAGACTCGAACTCAGGACCCCTTGCGTGTGATGCAAATGCTCTAACCAACTGAGCTATATCCCCTTTGTAATCTTATGTCTCTATGGCAATATACTATAAAAACACAGGCGCAAATAATCGCATTAAACAAAAGTTTATCAAGCTTTTTTTAATGCGATTTTCTTGCGCCTAGACAAAGCTAAATTTTATTTAAGCAACGTCAACTGAACGATAAGCTTTCAAGAGTTTTTTGTCTCCCTCAATTGTCTTGTCGCTCTGTCCATGTTCCATGCCGATTATTCCGCGATACCCCTTATCCCAAAGATACTGGAATACGTTTTTATAATTTATCTCCCCTGTAGTGGGCTCTTTTCTGCCGGGAACATCGCCGACCTGGATGTAGGCAATTTCGTCCCATGCCGCATCCATATTGGGAATTAGGTTGCCTTCTGTGATCTGCTGATGGTACAGGTCGTCCAGTATTTTGCAACTCGGGCTATTTACAGCCTTGCAAATCGCGTAGGCTTGAGGAATGCGCTTCAGGTAAAGGCTTGGATGGTTCAATATATTCAACGGCTCCAACACCATTATCAAACCGCTCTTTTCTAAAATTTCGGAAGCGTATTTCAGATGCTCCACAACATTTGCAAACTGGTATTCCGGCTCCAAAGTAGGATCTTCAAGCCCTGGAACAACCGTGCACCATTTCGCGTTGACGCGCTTTGCAAGCTCAACGGCAGCCTCCATTTTCCCCTTCCAGAATTCGCGGACGGCTTTTTTGTCGCGGCTGCGTTTTTTCATGTCGAGCCTATTGCCAGCCATTGAGGCGCATCCCCATTCGGCATGGGCTACAAATACGCCCATCTCCATACCGAGCTTCTCCATTTGCTTTGCCATTGCGTTTTGGATTTCCACCGGACGCCCTGGCATTCCGTTGTCTTCTAGCCCCCTGAATCCGCAATCGTAAAAAAACTTGATTTTATCTACTTCCGACAAGCCCTTCGTGCTTGCGGTGCACTGCCCCAAATTAGGGGAGAACTTGCATTTATACGGTGCGGTTGATTCCGCGATATCGGTAGGTTTCATATGCGCGATTGCTCCTTTGGTTGCGACGGCGCCGAGCATTGCCGTCATTGCGGTTTTTGTGAATGTTCTTCTGTTCATCATATAATAATATTACCTTGTTGTTAAAGTTATGTATATTATTTCAAATTAAGAAATTTTTTTAAAGCTTTTTTTTCAAACAGGGCAAAAATAGGGAAAATATCCTTGCAAAAAAAATCCGCAGATATTGAAATGAATATATGAAGAGGATTATATTTGCACTTGCATTGGCGGCGTGCCTTTTTGGATGCACAACATCGGACGACGCCCAAAACAAACAACCCCGCAAAGTCGCGGTTCAAGCGTACTCTCTCAACAGATTCACGCTCGAAGAAACTTTGCAGAAACTTGCCCCGCTGGGACTCGACGGAATAGAATGTTATCCGGGACAGTTCGTCAGCAAGTCTATGCCCGGCGTTAAAATGGGCCCGCAAATGACTAAAGAACAGCGCGACTATGTAAAAAATCTGCTTAAAAAAGCCAATTTGAAAGTCGTAAGCTTCGGGGTGACAGGAGCTAAAAACGAAAAGGAAGTTGAAGCACTCTGCCAATTCGCCAAAGATTTCGGTTTCGACAAAATTTTGACAGAAGCACCTGTGGCAATGTTCCCTATTTGGGAAAAATACGGCCAAAAATACGGCGTTACTATGTGCCTGCACCACCACGCAAAAGACAGCGCAAACCAATATTACGACGCCGACTTGGTCCTCAAATACATAAAGGACTATCAATATGTCAAGGCTAACCCCGATGTGGGCCATCTTTCGCGTTCGCAAATCCAGCCCATTGAAAACCTGAAAAAGCTCAAGGGCAAAATAGGTTCGATCCACATTAAAGACCAGGCTGAATTTGGAAATCCCAAAAACCAGTGCGTTCCGCTGGGAACTGGGCAATTGGATGATAAAGCCATACTCGAAGAACTCGACGAGCAGGGGTACGATGGATATTATGTAATTGAGTATGAAGCCAATTGGGACAACAATGTTCCAGATATAGCCAAGTGCGTGCAGTTCCTGCGCCAAAATTAATTTGTGAATATTTCTAGAAAGCCGCGCCAAAATTGCGCGGCTTTTTTTTGCGGAAATATGCGCAAATACCTAATCCGCGCCGCCAGCGCCGGGCAGATTCCAAGCGTTTACCAACTTAAAGTATTGAAACTCCGCATCTCCATACTCTAAGCGACGCAAAAAATAAATAAACTATTGTATTGAGAATATCCCAATACTACATAAATTTGCGTTTTATATTTATTTTCTCATATGGAATTTATTGTTATAATGTTTTTGATATTGGCCAACGGCGTATTGTCTATGTCGGAAATATCGCTCGTCTCCCTCCGAAAATCAAAAATACGCACGGAAGCCGACAAGGGCAATATGGCGGCAAAATCCGCGCTCAAACTTAGCGAAGACCCAGACAAATTCTTTTCAACTGTTCAAATAGGAATAACGCTTATCGGAATTTTAACCGGTATTTATTCCGGAGACGCTCTCGCCGGAGATTTTGCAATCTTTCTGGAAAAAATAGGCATGCCCCAATCAAGCTCGCTTCTGGCAGCGCAAACAGTTATTGTTGTAGCGGCAACTTACCTTACCCTCATCTTTGGCGAGCTAATTCCTAAAAGAATAGGGTTTGCAGCACCGGAGCAAGTCGCAAAAATTATAGCGGCCCCAATGCTTCTGCTCTCTAAAGTGGCGCATCCGTTTGTCTGGATTTTGAGCAAATCAACAGCCTTCTGCGCTAAAGTCCTTCGGATAAAAGACCGCAAAGACACTATCACTGAAGAGGAAATCAAGCACATGATAGCTGAAGGCGCGCAAAGCGGCGAAGTTTTGCATATAGAAAAAAACATTGTCGAGCGCACTTTTACGCTGGGAGACAGGCGCGTCACGTCTATTATGACCCCGCGACCGGACATTGTGGGAATTGAAATAGAAGCAACCAAAGAGCAAATACTCAAAATCTTCGAAGATTCTCCCCATGTAGTTTACCCCGTTTACAGAAAGAATCTAGACGACATAATCGGGACAGTGTCGATTAAAAATCTTATTGTGGAAATCTCAAAAGATAATTTCGACCTCAAAGAGAATATTCGCGAAGTCTGCTTTCTCAATGAATTTGTAAAGGTTTACGACGCCCTTGAAACTATGCGCAAGAAAAAGACCAAGTACGGAGTCATTTCCGGAGAATTTGGAATAACGCTTGGTATTATAACGATGAACGACGTCATGGACGCCCTGCTAGGCAATATGCCGGAAAAAGGCGAGGAACCCGATATTGTTGAACGCTCCGACGGCTCTATGCTCGTTGACGGGCAATGCACGTTCTACGATTTCATATTGAAAGCCCACATCGACAATGCAAAAGACGCCGAATACAATACCGTAGCTGGAATGATATTGGCCCAAATGGGAAAAATTCCCTCAGAGGGAGAAAAAACTAAATGGAACGGCTACACATTTGAAGTTGTCGATATGGACGGAATCAGAATAGACAAAGTTCTAGTCTATAAAACAAAAAGCGACGCATAAATTAGAATTTTAGATTTCTGCCTACCGCCCCTTACCTTGCCGCTCAGGCATTATTTTAAACAATAATCGAAAATTTCCGACGCAAACGCCGCGAATTTTCTTGCGCAGCCCCGCACTTCGCATGCATGGACATATTCCCAATATTCGCCCTCCATCTGAAAGGAACTAAGCGGCACCTGCAGGCGTTTTCCCCAACAAGCGGCGACTATTTGCGCTTTTGGCTATTCGTGCGCCACATTGCCTCGATTTCCTCTATGCGGGCCTCGGCAGCGGCGATTTTTTTGACAACATCCTCCCCGGATAGTTGGTATTTTTTTATGATTTTACTGCCCGAATAAACGCTGATTTCCGCAGAGGCAGACCATCCGCCGTC
>FR901592.1:4088-15388 GCA_000438015.1 Coraliomargarita sp. CAG:312
TTCGCGCAAGGAAGAAGAAATCCGGAGTTGTTAAAATACAGGTTTGATTCCTCGATATCTTGAGCGCCTCCAGCGCCGAAAGAAAAACCCGCAGCCCAATGCCCCCAACCAAAACTCAATTTTTTTCCGCCGTCCTTTGTTTTTTCAAAGCGGCATTTATTTACCGAATCCAATTCTTTTGAAAAATCCCGAAATCCGTACCGCCTTGGAATTTCTGAGCGGGCGGATTGCCAATAAGGCAAAACTGAGTTATCCGAAACCCCGTACTCGCGTATACATTTGCTGGCATTGGTTTTGCCGTTAAAAATTTTCCCCACAACGTCCCCTTGGAAACTAATCCCGAAAAAATAAGCCGAAACAACAAATGGGATGCAGAATGCCGCGCATAAAATCTGGAAATAAAAATCCGCCTTCCCTTTTAATAATTTCCATACAGCATTCGACACAATAAACGCTAAAAAAATGCCAACGGACGACAAAACAGTAAGTATGAGAAACCTAGTGTTAAAGTTAGAAACAAACAATGTAGGCGCCATGCCCAACACATTAAGCCCAAGCATTAGAAACAGTATTTTCAATTTTGCCAGCTTAAGGAAATCTGCCCACTTCACAATAAGAGCCACAAAAGCAAACGCCGGAATCGGCGAAACAATCAAATAAAAATAAGAAATGTTTCTTACGGAAAAGATATTAAAATAGTCAAGAAACGCAAGACATGTAAAAAGCCCAATCGCAAAAAAAAACGACAACGGCGCGACAAATAAATAAAAGGCAATCTTTGGCAAGTCTCCCACCAATTTTGTCCGATAAATATTGGCAACCATAAAAATAAGTTAAAGCTGCAAAGAAATTTTGTCAATGCAAAACTCCGCCGAAATTTAATAAGACAAAAAAACATCCCCGCCCCTTGCCCGCAGACAACTGCAGCCCCCTCCAAAGTCCATAACAGGGGCGGCCAGGAAAGCGTCTATTTTCTTGACCTCATAAAACCGCGCGCCATCCTTACTCACGATGAAAAAATTTTTTAAGACAGCAATCGCGATATTTTTAATGCTTGGATTGTGCGCGTGTGCCTCGGACGGAGAATCCGAGGCTGAATCCGAAAGTTCCGATTATATAATCGGCGTAAACGACCCTCACGCCCCTGTTCTTTCCTATTGTTTTTCGAGATATTTGACGGACTCCGAAACTCGTACAATTGCCGAAGTCTTTACCGGCGAAGAAGTGACTATGGGGCATCTTATAATGCGCACCCAACCAAATAAACGCGCTGGGATGTACTTTTTTTTAATGTTCGGATATGAACCCGACGCAATAGCCCTCGGATGCACATTCGAACTTTCAGTCGACAATAACAAACAACCAAAGCCCCAAACATACACTTTTACAGTTCCGGAAACATACCCGACTTTGAGGGAAGTGAAATTGGGAATAACAGGCAAAGACTGGCCTTCCCCCGACGCCCGCGTAAACGCATGGAAACTTGTCCTAAAAGCTCCTGACGGCAAAGTATTATTGGAAGAGCAATCGTGGCTCTGGGGGATGAAATACGGCAACCGCAGCCAAAAGAACGCCGACAATCTGCTGAAAGAAATCCCGGCGAAGTAGGCAAGACAAGATATGTCAAATCGTCTTTACTCTCCCAAACTATCGGAATACACAAAGATAGAAGGCGCAAGATTCACCGCTAAGGACTTTTGCGAGACTCTCGACGGCGGGCAAGCATTCAGGTGGCATCGCACAGATCAATTTACCGACGCAACCCCTGAATACTTCGGAGTATTCGGCAATAATTTCGCAAAATTAAAGCTCGGATCCGACGGGCAAGTATGGGGAGCATTTAGGCTGGACGGCAAAAAAATTTCCGAACACGCCAAAGAGCTTGCCGAATACCTCGATTGCGGCACGGATTACGAATCCGTTAGAAAACGGCTGAGAGCAACCCGCGACCCCGCAATGCTTCGCGCTTTAGAAATTCATCCAAGCCTGAGGATACTGCGCCAGAATCCCGCAGAGGCGATTATTTGCTTTATTTGCAGTTCAAGCAAGCGCATCGTGCAAATAAAGCAATGCGTGCAGCTGCTTGCGGAAAACCTCGGCGAAGAGCTGAGTGAAGGTGTGTTCGCCTTGCCCGGCTTCGATAAAATAGCCGACGCCCCGATAGAAGTTTTGCGCTCATGCAAGCTTGGATTCCGCGCCGACTACCTTAAAAAGAGCGCAGAAAAAATTCGGCGCGACAAATTCGATCCCATGAGCCTGCGCGAACTTCCCTATGAAGACGCAAAATCATACCTCACCAGCCTAAGCGGGATAGGCGATAAAGTGGCGGACTGCATTCTTCTTTTCGGGGCGTCGCGTTTTGAAGCATTCCCTGTCGACACATGGATAAAACAGGCTATGACGGAAATTTATTCAACCCCCGCCGACGCAAAAAAAATCCGAGCGTTTGCCGCGGAAAAATTCGGGGATCTTTCCGGATTCGCGCAACAGCTCATATTTGCGGCAAAGCGCAAGAATCTGATTTAAAAAATAATATTGAGAAATCTCCAAAAACGCCCAAATTCTTTATCTTTAGAAATAATATGGCTCAGGATAATAAGATATTTGAACGCCCCCAAATTGAAAGCATAATGCCCCATCAAGAACCCTTTCTATTTATAGACAGGGCAGAGATTTGCGGAGACTCTATAACCGGAACATACACTATTAGGCCCGACGAACCCATCTTAAAAGGGCATTTCAAGGGAAATCCCGTATTTCCGGGAACAATAATGCTTGAAACAATCGGGCAACTTGCAGTGCTTTATTTGATAGCATCAGACAACCCAGAGCTGAAAGCCAAAGTTGACCAGTCAAAGATATTTTTCACCTCCGCCGACGGCGCGCGCTGCATGAAATTTTGCCGTCCCGGAGATGTCTTAACGCTTTCGGCAAAAGTGCTGCGCCTGCGCCATCCGCTTGCGATGTTTGAAGGTTCCCTTTTAGTCAACGGACAAAAGGGGGCGTTCGTTGAAAAAATATGCCTTACATTCGACTACAAAAAATAATAGACTATGAACGATAAACACAATGTTGTAATAACCGGGCTCGGATTTATAACAAGCATCGGCAACGATAAGGAATCCGTTTCCGACAGCCTTAAGAATTTAAAATGCGGCATTGAATTGTACCCTCCTTTTGAAGATCCGAAAATCCCTGTAAAATGCGTGGGAACTATAAAAAATTTCGATGTTGAAAGCCCGGATCCCGAAGACTGGAAATATCCGCTGCAATATCAAATACGCCGCGATGTTTTGCGCGGATTTGCGCCACATTGCCTCTACGCCTACTGCGCGATGAAACAGGCTATTGAAGACGCAAATCTTTCGGAGGAGGAAATTTCAAATCCCATGACCGGAATGTACACGGCCTCAGCTGGCTCTACAAGCATGCTATACCACCATATGCAAAGGATGGACAAATATGGAGTCGGGCGCGGATACCCCTTTGCCATAATTTGTTCAATCGTGGGCACGCTGTCGTTCAATCTTGTATCTGCATTTAAAATAAAGGGCGCAAGCTGCGGATTCGCCTCGGCCTGCGCAAGCAGCTCCCACGCAATGGGGTTTGCGTATGATGAAATCGCCCAAGGCAGACAACAGCGGATGTTTGTAGTCGGAGGCGAAGACGGGAATTACAGGACTCTGCTGCCTTTTGCCTCTATGAGGGCTTTAAGCCACAACGCCGACCCCGCAAACGCATCTCGCCCGTACGACAAAAAGCGCGACGGTTTTGTAGGAACCGGCGGCGGAGTTGTTTTAATACTTGAAGACGAAGAAGTCGCAAAGGCTCGCGGAGCTAAGATCTACGCCAGGATGCTGGGATGGGGGCAAGCCAGCGACGGCTATAATGTCGCCATTCCTCACCCCGAAGGCGACGGAGTGGAATATGCGTCAAAACATGCGCTAAAAAGCGCCGGCATTTCGGCGGAAGATGTGGACTACATAAATTCCCACGCCACATCAACCCCAATGGGCGATATTGCCGAAGCAAAAGGCATCGAAAAAGTTTTCGGCAACAACAAAAAATTACAGATAAGCTCCACAAAAGCTTTGACGGGGCACGGGCTTTCGCTTGCGGGCGTAATGGAAGCCGCATTCTGCGCACTAGCCATGAAAGAAAATTTCACTCCGGCAAGCGCAAACATCACAGAACTTGACCCCGCATTTGCAGGGCTAAATATATTGCGCCAAACAAAATTTTCCGCGCCCGACATTGCGCTATCCCTAAGCAGCGGATTTGGAGGTTCCAACACGTCTATTGTACTGCAGAAAGTCGACTGATTCATGATTTGGCTTTACCGCTTACTTTTTCTTCCGGCGTTCCTATTGTCTATGCCTTACTACGGAACGCGCATGATTCGGCGAGGAGGATATGCAAAAGACTTCTCCCACCGCTTCGGGGGGCAGAAAAATTTGCCTCCGCCGGCGGCAGGTAAAAAGAGAGTCTGGATTCAAGCCGTAAGCGTGGGCGAAGTGGAGGCTATTGCGCCTCTTGTGGATATGCTGTCAAAAGACGCGAATTTTGAAATTGTCATAACGACCACCACAAGCACGGGGTATAAAATCCTTCTCGAAAAATACTCTCAAAAATCTTTTTACACCGGAATTTTCCCGATAGATTTTTGGCCGTTTAGCAGCCGCGCCTGGGACAAATTAAAGCCGGATATTTGCGTGCTAATGGAGGGTGAAATCTGGCCTGAGCACATGCACCAGGCTGTCGCGCGCGGGGCAAAACTCGTGTTGATAAATGCGAGAATGTCGGATAAGAGCTACGCAAGATATTTAAAGGCGCCTTTTTTTGCGCATCGCCTTTTCCACAAATTTTCTAAAGTCGCCGTTTCAAGCGAATTCGACATGAAAAGACTTTCCGTTCTGGGAATGCCGACAAGCAGAATGGTTTGTACGGGAAACCTTAAGTTCGACTCCTCTCCGGCTTCACGGCTGGACGATTGCGCAAAAAAATCCCTGCGCAAGGAACTTGGATTTTCGGAAAATTCGTTTGTTTTGCTCGGATCGTCAACATGGCCTGGAGAGGAGGAAATGCTAATTGAAGCCATGAAAAAGCTGCGCGAAAAGAAAATCGACTGCAGGCTTCTATTAGTTCCCCGCCATGCGGAACGGCGCGAAAAGATAATCCCTCTCTTGAAGGAAATTCCCCATAATGTTCGCAGCCGTTCAAAGCAGGCGCCAGAAGGGACTCTTGTCTACCTCGCCGACACTACGGGAGAACTTAGGACTCTTACGCAAATAGCAGACTTGGCGTTTATAGGCAAAAGCCTGCCTCCAAATGTTGGAGGGCAGACTCCTATAGATTGCGCTGCGCTTGGGGTTGCAATGGTATATGGCCCAAACATGACAAATTTCCGCAGGGTATGCCAAACGCTTGAACGCGAAAATGCGGCTGCAAAAGTCCAGTCGGCAAAAGCGGCAATAGAAGAAATAACGCGCCTTGCACAATCCCCCGATTCGCGGAACGCCCTTGCAGACTCGGCAAAACAATGGCACTCTTCCAACATCGGCGCAACCGAGAAAGTTTACAATATATTGAAATCAATGGTGTAGTATGAGATTGGGAACTCTGGCAATTATCGTGTTGGTGTTTGCCCACGCAACTTTCGGACAGGGTTTCGATTATGCGGCGTTGCTTAATCCTGAAAATTTAAAGCAGCTAGACACTACATATTACGCCCGCGGTAAAAGAGTCGCCGACATTGCTTACGACGGAATATCTTTTGAATCCCGCAGAAAAATTTTCAATATGAATATTCCGCAAACGCTCGTCATAAAAAACTTGCGGCTGACTGCATACGCAAGGGGAATTGACGACATAGAAATAGAGCGCTTAAAGACAAAAATTCCGTTTTATATAATAGCCGAAGACGGCTTTCGACTGCGCATAGAGGGCTTGAAACGCGTAATGACGCTCTCTTCAAAATCGGCAAGCCTCAATACAGACAACTCCATAACATTAAAAGGCGGCGTAATGTTGAGCATCGACGAAAACAAGCGCTCGCTGGGATATGAAGCCACAATATCAATACAAGACGGCAGGATTCTCCTGGTTGAAAGCTTGCCCATTACATTCAAGGCAAAATTCTAAATGCCATAAAACATTCCCCTTCCGCGGTATTCTTCCCTGTTTCTAAGAACTTGCGCGTGTTTTTTCAAGCTGCAAACTGCTCTGCAAGCTTGCATATAAAGTTTTATGCAGACCGGCTCGCATCAGCCAATCGGCGCGTTGCCGTCCTATCAGCGCACAAGATTTCCTGTATCGCAACGGCCATGGCTTGCTGCAGGAAATATATGCCCAAGAAAATAATTTCCTTTAATTGCATTCCAAAGTACATATTTGCTAAATAGCCTATCTTGAAAGCGAATAAAACAGCCCCAAGAATATTTAACTTGATTTTTGCTTTAAGAAAAACATCCGGCGCAGAAAACATCTTTATAAAAACAATTTTTCCGATTCGTAGAATTCTCCATAAAAAATGCATTCCGCATAAGCTCCGTTGGCACAAATTTAATGCAGCCCGATTCTCCCCCGAGGCAGAATGCGGCAACACTGCAAAATAGAGTAGAGAAAGCGACGAAATCCCTGCCTGCCCGTCTATGCAACGCAAAAAAAAAGCCCGAATCTTGTTCGGGCTTGAAATTTTCCTTTACGCGAAATCAACCTCCGGTGAGGCTTTGGATGATTTGGATAATCGGCAAAAATAGCGCGATAACAATAGTACCCACAACTACCGCCAAGAATACTATCATTATAGGCTCGATAACCGATGTTATGGCGCCTACAGCGTTGTCGACTTCTTCATCGTAATTGTCGGCAACACGGTTGAGCATTTCAGCGAGCTGGCCTGTTTCTTCGCCGACTTCAATCATGCTAGTCACCATCGTCGGGAAAATCTTTTGCTGGTCTAGAGGAGCCGCCAAAGGTTCGCCGTCCCTAACGCGGTCGTGAACGCGCTCAAGAGCGTTTGAAACAAGGCTGTTTCGGATGGTTCCGCGCGTAATCGTTAGAGCCTCCAAAATTGGTACGCCTGAAGCCAAAAGAGTTCCAAAAGTGCGGGTAAAGCGCGCAACGGTAGACTTCATAACCATATCTCCGATTTTCGGAGCCTTCAGCGCCATAGTATCCCAAACTTTAGTTCCGAACTTTGTCTTGAAGAAGAGCTTAAACAGCACGAATACACCCACAACGATAAGAAGCGTCAATCCGTAATGCTCCTTCATAAAGTCGGATATGTCTATGATTAGCTGGGTCAGAGCCGGCATGCTTGCCCCGCCCAACATATCGGCGAATATCGCCTGGAATTGCGGAACGACAAATACCATCAATATGACCATGATGATAACGGCGACAGACATGATGACGATAGGATAAACCATCGCGCTCTTAACCTTGTTGAAAGTTTTCATAGCCTTTTCTTGGAAGGTCGCAAGCCTGTCCAATACGACATCCAAAACGCCTCCTGCTTCGCCGGCCTTTGCCATGTTGACATAAAGTTTGTCGAACACTTTCGGATGCTGCGCAAGACCGTCAGAAAACTTATTACCCGTGCGGACATTGTCCGCGACCTGTTCAATTATGGATTTGAAATAAGGGTTTTTTTCCTGACGCGCTATGACCTCCAGAGAACGCAACAACGGCAATCCGGCTTTCAACAGAGTTGCCAATTGGCGCGAGAATACTGTGACATTTTCGCTTGATACGCCGGTTCCAAAGAGAGGCTTCTTTTGCTTCTTTGCCGCATTTTTCTTTTCCGCCTGCAAAGTGACTTCGGCGATGCGCGAAACGTTCAAACCCTGCGCGGAAAGTTCTTTGCGCGCACGGCTCTCGCTGGTGGAGTCTATTGTCCCGCTCAGCTCGCGTCCGTCCTTATCTAAGGCTATATATTTGAATTTTGCCATGGGGATTTCCTTTTAGTAAGTATTGTTTAAGTATATTTCAAAACTTCATCCACAGTTGTGGCTCCGTCGAAAATAGCCCGCAAACCGTCGTCGCGCAAAGTGCGCATGCCAAGCTCTATGGCTTTTTGCTTCAAAACCAATGTGGGAGCTTTCGCGGTTATTAGGTCGCGGAGAGTGTCGTTGACAAGCAGAAGTTCAAAAAGACCCTGCCGGCCGCGGTAGCCGGAGTTTGAACATTCGGCGCATCCCTTACCGAAGAAGAATTGCTTGTCTGCAATTTCAATCGGATCGACACCCAACATGTCTATTATTTCCTGATCGGGCTCGTAAGCGGTGCGGCATGTCGGGCAAATTCTCCTTACGAGTCTCTGTCCGAGAACGCCTTCCAGGGAAGCTGCTATGAGGAACGGTTCCAATCCCATATCCATCAAACGGGTGACTGCACCCGGAGAGTCGTTTGTGTGGAGAGTCGCAAGAACGACGTGCCCGGTGAGCGAGGCTTGAACCGCAATTTGCGCTGTTTCAAGGTCGCGGATTTCTCCCACCATTATTTTGTCCGGGTCTTGGCGCAAAAATGCGCGCAGACACCTGGCGAAGTCCAATCCGACTTGGTGGTTTATTTGAACCTGCATGATTCCGTCGATTTCATATTCGACAGGATCCTCTGATGTAAGAATTTTTATGTCGACGGTATTGACTTCCCTAAGCGCCGAATAAAGAGTTGTCGTTTTTCCGGAACCCGTCGGGCCGGTGACAATGAATATTCCGTTGGGCATTTTGACGAGCCTCCGGATGTTATTCATTATTTCGTCCGTCATGCTCAGCTTTTCAAGGTCGAGATTGACTACGCTCTTGTCCAAAACGCGCAACACCACACTTTCCCCGAACTGCGTCGGAAGCGTAGATACACGCAAATCGACCGGACGCCCGGATATTGTCATTTTTATACGGCCGTCTTGGGGAATGCGGTTTTCGGCAATATTCAAATTTGCCAAAACCTTTACGCGCGAAATAACCGGAAGCGCCAGGCTCTTGGGCGGCGGAGCCATTTCATAAAGCGCCCCGTCTATACGATAACGTATTCTGAATTGGTCTTCAAACGGCTCAAAGTGTATGTCGGACGCCTTGTCGCGAATGGCCTGTTGGAGAATCAGATTAACGAATCTTATTATAGGTGTTTCATTGGCCAGATTTGCGGCGTCGCTTTCGCCGCCTTCCCCAAAGTCGACCTCGGATATTTCTGAAAGGATGTCGTCAATGCTGGAATCCTCCTCCCCGTAGCACTGGACTATCAAATGGTCAACTTGATCCGGATCCATCACGACCAGCGTCACATCCTTATTGAGAGTAAAGGTAAGGTCGTCTATAATGGCGTTGTTGAAAGGATCTTTACATAGCAAAGTTATGTGCGTATCGTCGGCCTTGCAGGGAACAACTCCGTATGTTCTGGCTAGATTAGGGCGCAATTGCTTGTAAACTTCTTCCGGAATATTAGCAGGAGGTATCGGCTCGTAATCGTAATTTAGGTACGATGCTATGGCCTCCAACAATTTTGTTTTTTCAACAAGTCCGGAATCCACAATCGCATCAGCCAAAGATTTTCCGGTACTGTGGCGCGTTTCATCCAATTCGTCCAATTGAACCTTTGTCAGCAGTTTTGCGCCTAAAACCACATCGTAAATTGAGCTGTTATGGTCTTCAAACATCTTTGTAAACTCCTAATTAGGCTTCGTTCATTGTTACTTTTAGAACTTCGTCGGCGGTAGTAAGACCGCTGATAACCTTTCTTACTCCGTCTTCGCGCATTGAACGCATTCCAAGCTCCCTGGCTTTGGTTCGCAATTCAACAAGCGTTCGGCCTTCGTAAATCATCTGCTGCAATTCTTCGTTTATTATGAATATTTCAAAAATGCCCATACGGCCACGATAGCCGATGCCGTTGCAGCGGGGGCATCCTTCGCCATGGTAGAAAGTCGCGCGCGCTGCGTCAATTTCGTTAATTCCGATAGCCTGCAGCAAATGCGGATCCGGCGAATATACCGTCTTGCACTGGGTGCAAGTTTTGCGGACGAGTCGCTGGGCGAGAGCAGCCCTGAGCGAAGCGCTGACAAGGAACGGCTTTACGCCTATATCAACCAGACGCGTGACCGCGCTTGGGGCGTCGTTTGTATGGAGCGTGCTGAAAACCATGTGCCCGGTAAGCGACGCGTTTATTGCAATTTCCGCCGTTTCCAAGTCGCGGATTTCCCCAATCATTATTATATTCGGCGCCTGGCGCAACATAGAACGCAGCGCAGCAGCAAACGTCATTCCGACCTCTCTGCGAACCTGCACCTGGTTTATACCGGTCATTTGGTATTCAACAGGGTCTTCTACGGTAATAATTTTGCGGTCTGGATGGTTCAAATAGTTTAGAGCCGAATATAGGGTCGTTGACTTACCCGAACCCGTAGGACCGGTGACGAGGAATATTCCGTCCGCCATGCTTACGATTCTTTCGAATATTGACTGGTCGTCGGAGAAGAACCCTAGTTCCGGCAACCCCAAGCGCAAACCTTCCTTGTCGAGAATACGCATTACGATACTTTCGCCGTACACGGTTGGGAGGCTCGACACGCGCAAGTCTATTTCCTTGTTATTATAAACAATCTGGATACGTCCGTCCTGAGGAACGCGCTTTTCGGCAATGGAGATATTTGCCATAAGCTTAAGCCTTGAAATTATGGAAGGCTGCAGCCTTTTTGGCGGATTTTCAACCTCTATTAAAACGCCGTCTATGCGGTAGCGAACTCGGAAACGTTTCTCCAAAGGCTCCAAGTGTATGTCAGACGCCCTGCGCTTTACAGCTTCGGTAATAAGCTTATGTACATAGCGTATAATCGGCGCCTCTTCCTCGGATACGCCTTCTTCATTGCCGGTCGCCAAACCTATCGCGCCGCTCTCGGAAGTTCCGGCATCCACGCCGTCAAACATGTCGCCGTAGGCTTTGACCCCGTAAAGGTCGTCTATAGCCCTCTTTATGTCGTCCGGAGTTGACAGTCTCAAGTCTATCGGCATTCCCAAAAGATGGCTGAGATTGTCGACCATATCCATGTCCATGGGGTCGGAAATCGCCATCTCCATCTGGCCGTTTTCGACAGCTATCGGAAACACGCCGTACTTGCGGGCTATGTCTTCGGGTACGGCACGCTTTACGTCTTCATCGACATGCAAACCGTGCAGAGACATAAACGGAATATTAAATTCCTGGGCGAGCCTTAATGCTATATCGTCATATTTGCATATGCGTTTATCGACAAGCGTGTCTATTATTTTTGAGTCTATATCGGCGGCTGAAACGCCTGCAGC
>FR901592.1:15450-20651 GCA_000438015.1 Coraliomargarita sp. CAG:312
GCCGAAACGAGACCCTTTTCCTCTATAATTTGCAGTACAAAATCGTCGGCGGATGTCACTTCTATTCTCCGTTAAAAGATTGGTATTAATAGGTAGAATATAAACTATCTATTCAATCCTATTAAAAATTCAACATTTGTTTTTACCTTTTTTAATCTTTGCACCAACATTTCCATTGCGTCGGCTGGTGGAATTCCCTTCATCGCCCGCCTGAGTGCGTATATTTTGGTTAGTTCGTCCGGATGGTAGAGCAGTTCCTCTTTGCGAGTTCCGCTCTTTTCAATATTGATAGCCGGGAATATGCGTTTGTCGGAAAGAGCCCTGTCAAGGTGCAATTCCAAGTTTCCTGTACCCTTAAACTCTTCAAATATGACTTCATCCATCTTGCTTCCAGTCTCAATCAGGGCGGTTGCTATTATCGTAAGCGAGCCGCCTCCTTCGATATTTCTGGCAGAACCGAAGAATTTTTTTGGTTTTTGAAGAGCGTTTGCCTCTACTCCGCCCGACATCGTCCTGCCTCCGTTTGGCATTAGCGCATTGTATGCGCGGGCTAGGCGTGTTATAGAGTCTAAAAGAATCACCACGTCTTTGCCTGTTTCAACCATTCTTCGGGCCTTGCTTATTACCATTTCCGCGGCATGCACATGGCTTAATGCGTCCTCGTCGAAGGTTGATGCTATCACCTCGGCGTCGACGCTGCGCCTGAAATCTGTCACTTCTTCCGGACGCTCGTCAACAAGCAAAATCATCAGATGGGCATCCGGCGCATTTAAGCGTATGGACTTTGCCATTCCCTGCATGAGGACGGTTTTGCCGGTGCGGGGCGGCGCAACTATAAGCGCGCGCTGTCCAAATCCGATTGGAGTAAGCAGATCCACCGCCCGCATGGACAAGTTGTCCCAGCCTGCCCCTGTAGCCTCCATAATTATTCTTCTGGTCGGGTAATAAGGAATCAAATCTGTAAACGCCACTACGTTGCGCGCGTCATCCGAGGCTGAACCCATTACGCTTAAAATCTTTACCGCTATCGGGCAAGTCTCCTTGCCTCCATCGCGGGGCGGCATAGCCAAGGCGCAAATTTTGTGCCCGCGTTTAAGCGCATACTTTTCTATGAACATTTGCGGGACGTAAACCGACATTCTGCGCAGTTTGTAATTGTCTGCCTCAAATGCAACCGCGCCGCCAAAGCCGTCCTCAAAAACATCCAGAACTCCATTTATCTTGACAAGCTTCTTATTCTTGGCCGCATACCTATAATAATCGGAAATCAATTCCGACTTTCCGACGCCGCGCCGATACTCAACGCCCCAATCTTCCAGCTTCTTTTGAATTTCTTTTGTTTGAAGCCCATAGAGAAAGTCGAATCCGCCCAAAGAATTTATTTGCCCTATTCCGTCAATAATAAAGGAATCTGAAGTCTCTAAATTTCCATCGGAAAGATTTCCGGAGGATTCCGGCGCCGAAGCCGCCTGTTGTTGCGCGCCTTCGTTTTCGCCTTTCGGAGCGGAAATATCTTTGGATATTTCGCCTGCCGATTCATCTGAACGCTTGGCAGCATGCACAACATTTGAATCGTTTGCATTTGCCATTAGTTCCCAATACGACATATCCGATATGCTTTTGCGCCCGATTATAGCATCCGGCTCGCGATCTGCGGGAACCGATTCTCCGCCGATGGAATCTTCTTCCTTGACTTCAGAATCCGGCTTAACTGCGGAGGCAGCCTCCGAATGCTCGGAATTTACAACCGGATGTTCAGATTCCGAAACATTGCGCGGCTCTACGAGACTTTCGCCAAGCTGCGACGTGGAAAATTTTTCGGGGCGGGTCTCTTCGCCAGCGTCCTGGTTTTCCCCGGAAGCATTTTCCGGCGAAGCTTCGGGCGCAGATTCTCCCGAGCCAGGAACAGTTTCTGGCGCAGTGGGCGACGCCTCGGACGATACGCCCAAAAAAGTCTCAGCCAAATAGGCTTCTAGCAACTCTTTAGACTTCAAAACATCCCAGTCCGGAAGTTCTGCCGGATTCATCAGATCGTCTTCGGGCGACTGGTTCTGCATCCAACGCGGCTTTCGTTTTTGCTGTTGGGCCTTGCGGAGATTTTGGGCAGTTTGCTGGTTATTGCGGTTTTGATTATTTTGCTGGTTCCCGCGATTTTGCTGCTGGTTGCGGCCTCCCTGCTGGTTTCTTCCGCCTTGCTGCTGATTGCGGCCACCCTGCTGGCTCCGATTGTTCTGCCAACGATTGTTGTTCCCGCCCTGCCCGCGGTTTTGCCCCGCGCCTTGGTTGGATTGGCTGCGGCTATTTTGCCAACGATTATTGTTCCCACCCTGCCCGCGGTTTTGCCCTCCAGCCTGGTTTTGAGAATTCCAACGGTCGCGACGCTCCTGCCGAATGTCGCCGGAATCCGCCTGTCCCGAAACAGGCCCGCCATGCGCAGAATCATCCAAAACATCTTCAGAGGCAACTGTACTTTCAGCCGCGTAAGCCGAATCATCTTCGGAATCAAATCTATCCCGGTAGGAATCGGGATTTAAGTCTTCGTCGCTCGTAGAAAAAGAAGTCGGGATATCTTCGTCTTCGAGGCTTTTCTCCCCCGAAGAAAAATCAGCATCCTCTATAGAATCTTCCTGCGGGACGGCATCAGCAGGCTCCGCATAGTACGCGAAATCGTCTTTGGAATCCTTGTGCTCAAAAATCTCGGTTTGGCCGGCGTCGTATTGGGCGTCGTCCTGAATGCCCGTTTCATCTTTCCATACTGGACCGTCATCGCGCTTTAAAGACCTTTTCCCGCCTCGCTTTTTATCGAGCCTAGCGGCTTCTATAATATCCACGGGTTTTTCGGGTGATTTCTCACCGCCTTCCGGAACGGCATTAGCGTCGCCTAGAATGGCGTCGGGCTCCCGCCCAATCTTTGTCTTTCTGGGGCGCCCGGCGCGCTTCTTCGGGGCGGAATTTTCAACATTCGCTCCATCGGCAAGCGGCTCAGCCTTAATTTTTGGTTTTCTGCCGCGTTTTTTAGGGGCTGGTTTTGAGGCGCCGATAGGTTCGCCGTTATCTAAGAGTTCATCTTCCATATTTTTTTAAACGGGATAAAACAAGAGCCGCCTGTTTTTGCAAAAAAGCGAAATCGGTTTCATTAAACAGAACGATATCGGCCTTTAAGGCTTTTGTTTCAGACGGTAATTGAAAAGCGTCGCGGGAGACTATTTGCTCCAAAGCCATTCCTCGATTCTCAAGGCGTTTCACGCGAAGTTTGTCGCTACAATACACACAAATGCAGACATCGAATTTTTTTTCAAGATTTTTTTCGTACAATAAAGGGACTTCTACTGCAATTATAGGCAAAAAACCGCCTAGCCCAAAGCCGGATTCTTCCGTTTCTCGCGCTTTTTTTTCCCACATTTTCTCGGCTGCGGGATGGAGAATCTTTTCAAGCTCGCCGAGCAATTCCGAATCCCCAAAGACACGCTTTGCTATTATATCGCGGCGGACAATTCCCGTTTCCACATCAAAACAATCTTTCCCCAGTATATCGCAAACGGCTTTTCTGACACAAACATCCGACTCCAAAGCCTCATGGCAAAGTTTGTCGGCATCCAAAACCTGCACGCCCAAATTTCTAAAAGTTTGCGCCGCCGCGCTCTTTCCGCAGCCCATAGCTCCTGTAATTGCAACTTTAAGGCACTTTTTTTTCTCTATATGCATAAAAATCAATAAACTCAGGCCCGAAAACCGCACTTGCGCCCCATGAATAGAACAGCGCGCGGGTGGTTATAGAATATTTAAACCTAGGATTGTATGAAATAAACGAAACTAAGCCGTTGTTTTCTTATGTTGTTCTTTTAGAAAATCCCGAGTTTGCCGTTTTATTTTCTTTAACTTAGGCTCTATCTTAAAGAGTTGCTTTTGGGATAAATGGTCCACGAAACATATTCCCGACAAATGGTCGTTTTCATGCTGCACACAGCGCGCGAATAAACCTTCGCAAACAAGCTCATGCTGCACTCCGTCTGTATCAAAATAGCGCATTTTCACCATTGCGCTGCGTTCGACTTCGGCGAAAACTCCCGGGAAAGAAAGGCATCCTTCGTCAGCTATTTCTACGTAGTCGCCTATTTCTTCAACTTCGGGATTTACCGCAACGAGAGGCATTGCCAAGTCCAAAGGAAGCTCCTTACCGTCCAAGGTGAAAACACAAGGAACATCCGTATTCACTCTTTGGCGCATATCTATGGCGAATACTTTTTTTGAGACACCTATTTGAGGCGCGGCGAGTCCAAGCCCCTTCTCCTCGTACATAGTATCGACCAAGTCGGCGGCAAGCGCTTTTAATTCGCCGTCAAACACGGATACTTTTTCCGCTTTTTCCTTCAGGATTTTCTCGCCGAACTTTGTGACTCTGCGATTCATACAATTAAATAATGCCCAAATGCTTTAAAATTCCTCCCGCTTGTCTTCACGCGGAATTTTTCCGTTAGTGGTTATAAGCAAAACGGGCTCTTTTGTCTTCACCCAGATCTTATGTTCTTTGTAGACTTTCGCGGAACCAAACTCGCAGGCCTCCGCGACGGTTTTTATAGGAAGACGCCGGCCTTTGGGAGTTATATTGAAGTCATAAACACCTTTGCAAAGGCGTTCTATGGCAGTTTGCGGAGCTTCGTCTTCGGGAATCTGGACAACCCATCCGCTATATTCAAATCCCGTTTCTTTGATTTTTCCGTACGGGTCGTTCACTATCATTACAAATTGTTTTTTGCACGGAGGCTCTTTCTTTTCAGCATCATCTTTAGCCTTAGACTCAAAATTTATGTCCTCCATAATCTGGGCTATTTTGCGCGCGTCAAGCTCGGCGCGCTGAAGTATGACTTTTACCAATTCTATGTCGACTTTTGCCATATAAGACATCAAATAGAATAGAAATTTTAAGTCCAGAATAATTTTTACAGTATAACCGAATCTTATTTGCGACGCCGCTCTGCCCGCTAAATAATCCGATTTCCCAATATTGACGCAAAAAATATCCCGGCCCTTGGGCAGGCATCCAACAGCCTATATTGCCTTTTCTGAAGCGAAAACTGCATTAAAAAAACGCAGTTTCCGCAGACTTTCTAAAAATAAAACTCAATGTACTAAGCTCTATCCTGCGCCATTTTTTTATTCTCCATATATTCCCCCCAAAAAAAAGAGCCCGCTGGAGCGCG
>FR901592.1:20669-35589 GCA_000438015.1 Coraliomargarita sp. CAG:312
GCTGGAGCGCGGGCTCTTTTCTATAAAAGACTTCGCTATTTGCGGCGGCGCAACACTGCTATACCCAACGCTAAAGCACCAAACGCGGCCGCAATTTCGGCAGGTTCGGGAACTGCGACAGCATTGAGCCAATAACCGGCAGAGCCGTCCACGCCGTTTACAAATTCCAAATGGAATGAGCCGTCTTCGTAGCCTTCGGCTTTTATGTTTGCAAGATTGTCTTCAGAATAAACGCCTGTCTTAGAGTCTATCGACCCTTCGCGCAAACCGGTTATCCGTACAGTATCGTTTTTAAAACCTTCAAAAACCAATGTGCAGCCGTCGGTTAGATAGCCGCCAAAACCGTCCGTTGTAGCAGTCAAGGTACCTAAGTCCAATAGATTGCAATTTTCACCTATGACCACAGTAAGAACCGTAGTTCCAGTTGCGTCGGGAGTAGTGCGCGGAGCGAAGCAAAATCCTTTTATGGCGTTGTCTGCATTAAACTCTATACGCTGGGTTCCCGACCAGAGCCAAATCAAAGAATCGCTAGATTTTCCGCCTTCTTCCAGCAAAATGCTGTTTGAGCCGTTTAAAACCAACTGGGCATTTCCGGCCATTCTGAGATGCCTTGAAGTGATAATCTGGCCGCCGTCTTCGATTATCATCTTTGCATTGTTGTTTATATTTACGTCGCTGTAAAAGTCTTTTTCGGATACTGAAGCCATTACTTTGCCCGATGAACCGATTCTGAGCAGCCCTCCGCCGTTGACTACTATATCGTCCACATGGGCATACTTGTAGGTTCCGTCTTCGTATTTATCCCCGAATTGCGAAAAACGTTCAACCCTATAAGTGCCGTTTATTTCAGCGTATCCGCCCTCGTTTACAACTAGCGTTCCGCTTTTAACATCAGTTCCCTCTGCGACGGTCAGATTTGAGCCGCTGCCTACATATGTGCGGTAAACATACAACTGGGCGTTTGGATTCAGCGTTACATTTGCCCCGGAAAAAGTTAGGTCTTTTGCCGTAAGCACTGCGGTATCTGCAAAAGACACATCGACGTTTGTAAAGTTTACGTTTTTATAGGGCGTATCGGCAGTCCCGTCCGAAGCAAGCAAAGTCCCGGCTTGATGGTATGTGGAATAATTCACATCGTCGGCGCGCATTCCCCGCACAAGCAAGTTTTCCGTAGTATTCATTGTGGCTTCTGTATCCAGAATAAAATGCTTTTTGAAGATCTGCCCTGAATCGCTGCGCCTGTCGGAATTGCTATAAAGATCTATCTGCAAGGTATTCTGTCCAACGGCGTCGCTTTTGGTTAGGTTCAAGGTTCCGTTTCGTATCGTCATTGAGCCGTCTTTATTGTACTGGCGCAAAGTTATAGCCCTGTACGCGCTTCCGTCCATATCCGCCGTCTGCCCTTGGGATTCATCGTACTTGACGTCGATAGTCAAGCTTTGGTCGGTATATACGCTGTTCTCATCCTCCATTCTTATCTCCATATCGACCGCCCCGCCTCCAGGAGTTAGAAGCCCGCGGAACGTATATTGACCGTCAACTATCACAGATTCCGGCGTAAAAGCCACAAAATCCGAAGATGTCGGCTTTTCTGAGGTATAAACGGCAGTCCATGAGCCATGTTCAACACCGTCATCGTCAGTCCAAGGCTCCCTTCCAGTCAGAGCCCAGCCGTCTCCGCTAAGATAAGGGGTTGTACATCCATCGGCATCCTTGCCGGTAAATTCGTACTCAAACACAACGGCGCTAGCCGCCTGAACAGCCGCCAAAGAGAACAAAAAAAACATTTTTGAATGTTTCATGACAAATTTATATGAAGCAAATAAAAATTTGAAAGGTAGTTATATAATAAAAACTAATATTATATTATTTACATGTCAACAAATTATTGTGATAGCAATTACGGTTTCCATTTATAAATTGCCATAAGAAGCACCATAATTTAAATTGGGCAAACATTTGTTAGAAATATTAAACCGGCGTTAAAACGCGCAGGGCTTGCAAAATCGCTTAAAATTTTTTTTCATTTTTACGATAAAAATTACATCCCGAATGGGATTTAGAGTAATTTTTCATATAGATCAAGTCTCAGGGAATTTCCTGAGGCTTTTTTTATTCGTAAAAAGCATAAAAAGATTGTAAAAATTGCGGCACATAGGATTATACGCGAAACAATAATGTACGAATTTAAACATATTGTAGTCGACGGATGGAATGTAATACATTCCCATCCTAAGCTAAAAAAGCTCTTAACCAGCGGAAACCAGGACGCCGCAAGGGCGGAACTTTCAAGCCTGCTGGCGCCAATCCACGACTTTGGCGGATCTAGAATTACAATTGTTTACGACGGTACAGGAGAAGACATATCGATTGTGCGCCGAAGCCAAATTCTGACTTTTTCCGAAGTCTTTACGCCATCGAATATGACAGCAGACGAACTAATAGAGCAGCTGTGCTCCACGTCTAAAAACCCAGACCGAATACTTGTCGTATCGCGGGACAATCTTCTAAGGCTTACTGCTTCAAGTTTTGGAGCGCTTTCCATAGCTCCGGAGCAAATATTCGAATGGTCTTCTACAGCTTCATCTGGATTGCGCAGTACTGCGGAATCAAATAATAATAAAGCCGAAAAAGAATGGAGGAAATGCAATCCGCTTTCCCAATTGGACGATTTGGCGTTGGACATAAACGAAGTCCGCAAATCCGCTCTTATATCAAAACATTTGAAAAAGTCCCTAAAACGCGCGGCAATATCCGAAGCCAAAGGTGAAAAAATCGGCTCTAAATACATAAAATCGGCGACGGCTAAGAAAAAAAATTCCGAACCCACACACACGCTAAAAAGTTTCGCGGGACTCGAGAAAGTCGTAGATTTGCCTAAAGCATCCATGTTCCCGCATTTAAAACAGAATGCGGCAACCAGAAAAAAGGCGGAAGAAAAATAATCGCCTAGGCCTATACATAATATTTTTAATGCGCCGAAATTTTGGCTTACGCGCAACGGCAAACACCTGCATAAATAGGAATCCTTTTATTTTGCAGAAACTCATTCCTGCAAATGCCTGCGCGCACAAGAGCAATAAAGAATTCTATACGCCGGCAAATTCCCCATATTCTGCCGGCGCGCCTATGGCAACCGCGCTCTTTGCTGGAAAAAATTTTTCCGGGAACAAGGCTCTAGTCTATTCCCCACTTCTTGCGCAAATGTGCCTCAAGCGGAGAAAACATAATTTTATCAACCATAAGGCCGATAAGAATCACCACGCACATAACCCCGATAACTTGGTTCATTTCCATTAGCTCCCTGCCGTAGTGAAGCAACTGCCCAAGCCCGAATCCGGTAAGGATTGTGACATAGATTTCCGCCGCCATTAAAGAACGCCATGCAAAAGCCCAGCCCTGTTTCATTCCGCCTAAAATACTTGGGAAAGCTGCGGGAAGAATTACGTGTATCCAAGTATGCATGCCTTTTGACCCCATGGTGCTTGCCGCGCGCAAGTATATGGGCGGAATATTTTTTACGCCGTGTTCGGTAGCCAAAATCATCGACCATACAGTTCCCATTACAACAACAAACAACATTGCCGATTCCGACTGCCCAAACCACATTATGGCAAGCGGAACCCAGCAAACGCTTGGAAGCGCCTGCAGCCCAAGCGCCAAAAGCCCTATGGTGTCGTTAAATAGATGGAAGCGCGAACACAGCATTCCGGTGGGAATCCCTATGCAAAGGCCGATTGCATATCCAAGAAGAAGCCTTTTTATAGTCACCCATATTGCGCCTGGCAAAGTTCCGTCAATAGTGGCATTCCAAATATACGCCAAAACATCCGAAGGCGGAGGCAATATAAACTCAAAAAGGCCAAAATATCTCACTACTACCTCCCAAACCGCAATCAAACTAAAAAATGCCACGGCCGAGAAAATCCATCTTTTATAATCGTGCTTTTCCATTATTCGGCAACCTCCTTGCCCTCTATGCTCTGTTTTAGCGCCGCTGTTATTTTGCTTGCGTAAGATGTCAGCGAAGGGTCGTTGATATCGCGAAGGCGCGGAAGGTCTATTTGAAATTCTTTAACTATTCTGCCGGGATGCGGAGAAAACAAAACAACCCTGTCCCCCAAACAAACCGCTTCGCGTATGTTGTGGGTGACAAATAGAATCGTCTTTTTGCGCTTCTGCCAAATTTGCTGAATCTCAAAATACAGCTGCTCTCTGGTGAGCGCATCTAGCGCCCCGAAAGTTTCGTCCATCAGAAGCACTCGTGGATTCGGGGCTAGTGAACGTGCTAGCGCCACCCTTTGGCGCATTCCTCCGGAAAGTTCGTGGATTGACGCCTTTGCGAAATTTTCCAACCCGACTAAATGAAGATAAAATTTGGCGACCTCTTTGCGTTCGGGATCTGTCAAGTTAGGTTTCAGCTTTAGCCCAAAAAGAACATTGTTGAAGACGTCCAGCCAAGGGAACAGCGCATGCTCCTGAAACATCACCATCCTATCCCGCCCTGGTCCGGATATGGGTGTATCGTCCACGAGAATCTCTCCGCTGGTTGGCTTTTCCAGGCCGGCTACAAGGTTAAGGAGAGTCGATTTCCCGCACCCGCTAGGGCCGACAAGACAAACAAACTCCCCCTCCCCGACCTTCAAATTGATGTCGCGCAGAGCCTCAACTTTCCCCTGCGCCGAATCGAAAGTCTTACATACGTCTTTGACGACAAGCTTTGCCGTCACATTCTGCAATTCTGCGTTTAAGCTCATTTACTCGTAAAATATTTTTGATATGTCGGTTCTTTCTTTTAGGAAGCCGCAACTATAAGCCCTGTCTACAAATTTTTGCAATTCGGCTTTGTTTACATCCGAAGTAAATATCAAGCGCGGCCATGCAGCCTTAACAAGCTCAAACGACACTTTGCCGCCCGTCAGAGACTCCAGCTCGGCATGCGCCAGTTTCTGGGCCTCGTCTGGATTTTTTTTAATCCATTCAGTAAGTTCCTTATGTGCGGCTATAAACTTCTTTACCAGCTCAGGATGTTTTTTTAAAGTGCGGTTGCCGGTTGCCAAAATAGTGGTCACAGCTTCGTCTTGAGAAAGATATATTTTTCCGCCGGCATCCTGCAAAAGCCTGGTCACCCAGGGTTCAACCGTCCATACGGCATCAAGCTTTCCCTGCTTAAAGAGCGGAAGCTGCTCCGGATTTGAAGTTGCTATGACATATGCGTCGCCGCCGGTAAGGGTCACATTCATGCCATTGTCTATAAGCCACGCCCTGCACGCCACATCCTGAGTATTTCCAAGTTGCGGAGTGCCTATCCGTTTTCCCGCAAAATCCGAAGGCTTTGAAATATTTAGAGCGGGATTGACAACCAAAGACGCCCCGCCGTCGGCTGCTCCGGACAAGATGCGGATATCCTCGCCGCCCGTTTTTGCGAATGCATTTATTGCGGGGCTGGGGCCTACGTACGTTATGTCTACGGCGCCGGAAAACATAGACTCCATCGCGCTGGGGCCGGCGTTAAAAAGATGCCATTGCAACTCGACTCCGTCCCCGAGATACCGTTCGAACCATCCTTTGCCTTGGCGCGAAAGCTGATGCGCAACGAGAGCTTGGGCGTGCGATATATTTGGGAAGTGCCCAACGTGTAGAACCGTCTTCCCGCCTTCCTGTTTTCCGCACGACGCCGCCAGAAAACACGCCGCCGCGCAAATAGCCGATGCAATAACTTTTTTCATAATTTTAAATCTTTATTTATGCTTAATAAATCCGCTCCCCGCGAACTGTTCAAGATAAAAATCCCTACGCTCCATTTCCGATTTCAACCGCCATATAACATAGACAAAATTTTCTTGGAAGCGTTCAAGCCGCTGTGGTTGTCATTGCCGAATTTAAGTTCCCTTGCAGAAACTCCTTCTGCATGGCCGGCAAAGGCACAAGGCTGCAATCGCGCCATAAGAAATCATATTTTACATAAAGGCGCATCCGCATAAATTGCATTTTAATCGTCGCAAAACCTACAAGAGAATGCTTTTTACTGTAAAATCCTCCGTTTTTCCCTAAATTGCAAATAAAGCCCACCGCTATAGTTTTATTTGAAGCTGGGTGCGCACTGCAAGAGACTCGGCTACATGGTTGGCGTGGCGGTTTTCGGGAGTTCCGGAATACTGTACATATTCAAACCCGAGCTGAAATTTTAGGTCGTCGCCGCGCAAATACCAGTTCAAACTGGCGTCAAACCCCTGCGCGTTGTTGTAGGTTCCGCCTATGTCTTTGGAAAGCCTTACGCCGTCCCGCGTCGAGACCCCCCGCCCTCCGGTATCAAGCCAGGAATACGAAAACGCCGTTCCCAATTTTCCCAAATCCCCAATATCAAAACGATATTCAACGCAAAAATTTATTCCGTATGGATTGGCCTGAACCCAGTCTCCGGAGGCGTTTTTCTTTCCGTCTGCTACCCCAGAAACAATAAACTCCCCCCAGAAATAAAGATTCTTGTAGTTGCCGGCGTAAAATGGATTGAAAGAATATATCGACGCAAAAGGCTCCTCGCCCAACTTTTTGTTTGCTGTGGAAGAATATCCGCTATAAAATCCGAGAGTCAGAAGAAAATCCTCGCCCTTTATATCGTACGAACTTCCAAACCAATACGCCAAATTGTTGTTTATATTGTTGTATTCAATAAGATAGTTGTTAGGGGAAAGCTGGTAGGAATTCGTCACCGACGTCCAGTATTTCCATCCCTTTACCTGGGGAACCTCTCCGAACCAAAAGACACCGGCGTATCTATTGCCTACGCCAAGCCTTCTTCCGTTGGCGTCTCCAGTCCAATACATTGTAGCAACAGTGCGCTCTATTGTATAAAGCGAGAACGAAGACATAACGTCCTCGTGCCCGAACCTCGGTTTCATATACCCTGCGCAAAGCCTTCCTTTTATATATTCGCAATCAAAATCCTTGGCTATATAAGTATCCGTAAGCACGCTTTTTATTTCGTCGCGCGCAAGCTCTACGGAAAGCCGGACGTCAAAACCTCCCTTTATTTTCGCATCGGCTTGCAAAAACATTCTTCTGACCAAAAACCCGGTAGTGCTTGAATGGGCGTCCATATCGTTGGAAAGCATATGGGAATCCGTGTACGCATACTGCAACTGAAACCGGGAGCTTAGCTTGACCCATTCAGACGATTCCCTGGAAAAGACGACCCTAGCCTGTTCGCGAGAAAGCTCCGATGCCTCAGTTCTTGTCAAAACGCCTTTTTCGACAAGCATATCAAGCATAGCCTTGTCTTGCCCCGCATGCGACAAATGCGAAACGCAGAGCGTTGCCATGCAGAAAATCTGAAGAAGTTTTTTCATTTAAAGTTTATTTTATACATACGAAGATGCCGCAAATTGCAAGGAATTAAAAGCACCCAAGCTTTGGAAAAATGTTTTTCAATAAAATAACATTTTTTTGCAATAAAATTTTATGCCGCATTAATATTGTCCGAAACAGCGCTTTTGCTCCGGAATTATATATTCCCGCGCAATAGATACCCCATATCAGAATCTGGAAGTTCAAAAACGTTCAAATAACGCAGCCTGACAAAAAAGCGTTCAAGGAGACCAAACTACGCGCAATCCTCCCACTAAAAAACACCCCTTACAAGCTGGCATCCATATAAAGCCTTTAAGCCGCAAATGCTCAAAAAAATTGTTGCAGAGAAATATTATTCGGGCAATATTCATAATTATATGGGATGCACACGCAATTATACATTGAGCGAGGAGATTTGGAACGCCGCCACGCATTGCGTCGGAATAGCCTTTAGCATAGCGGCTTTGTCCGTAATGGTGACCCTCGCAGCGGTAAACTCCGACGCGTGGTCAATAGTGTCATGCTCCATTTTCGGGGCGTCCATGCTTATGGTCTATACGGCCTCGTCGGCGTACCACGCAATCCCGTATGAAAAGCTAAAACCCATCTTAAAGAAATTTGACCATATCGCAATATATTACCTCATAGCCGGAAGCTATACTCCGTTTATGCTAGTGCCTATGCGCTCCGCAACCGAGACGACAGCATGGGTTGTCTTTGGAATAGTTTGGGGACTTGCAATTTTAGGAACAATTTTAAAAATTTTCGCAGGAGGGTCGGGCACAAAATTTTGGTCGATAAGCCTGTACCTGGCGATGGGATGGCTAATAATTTTTGTTTCCGGAAAACTATTTTCGGTTCTCCCCACATCAGGAATAGTCTTTCTTATTTTGGGAGGATTATTCTATACGGGAGGAGTAGTTTTCTATATGAAAAAGCAATGGAAGTTTTCCCATGCGGTATGGCATATTTTCGTCCTTCTTGGAACGGTAATGCACTTTTTCGCAGTGCTTTTTTCATGCGTTGTTTAAATATTTGATTTTATGGGCGACGACAAATCAATGATAGAATCCGTCGACGGGCTTGTTGCCTCCTGGAGCCAACGCCCGTCTTGGGACGAATACTTTATTTGCACTGCAATCCTCATAGCCTCCAGGTCGTCGTGCCGGCGCTTAAACGTAGGATGCGTCATGGTAAGCGGCGGAGAGCACAAAAACAGAATAATTGCAGCCGGATACAACGGCTTTCTCCCAGGGGCGCCGCATTCATCCTGCGTGCGCGACGGGCATGAAGTCGCAACTGTTCACGCCGAACAAAACGCGATTTCCGACGCCGCCAGGCGCGGTGTTTCGCTAAACGGCGCAACTGCCTACATTACGCATTTTCCCTGTATAAACTGCGCAAAAATTATGATAGCCGCAGGGATAAAGCGCGTTAAATATCTGCACGACTATTCAAACGACGATCTCGTCCTTAAATTATTTGAGGAATCAGGCGTGGAAATATTAAAGCTTTGAGCCGCCATGCGAAAAATTTACGACGACAAATCATGGAGCTTTCTAATAGCATCACCCGCTTTTTCCGGCCCGGTTTTTGAGGAAAGCGTAGTGCTGCTTTTAGAAGACAATGAAGATGGATCTTTCGGCATAATTATCAATAAAAGCAGCAGAAAGACGCTCGGGGAATTAAACGCAGACTTTCTTTCTACTGATCTCGCAGACGTGGAAGTTTTCGAAGGCGGCCCGATTTCAAAAGACAGGATAAGCCTGGCTCTATGCACGGGAGAAGACGGAGCTGAAGGCTCGTTTACTTTCGGAGTGAGCCCAGAGAAGGCGAGAGAGGTTCTCGATAAGCATCCAACCGCAAAAATTGGGGCGTTTGCCGGATATGCTGGATGGGAAGCAGGTCAGTTGCAGATGGAAATAAACGAGGGAACTTGGATTGTATGCAACGCCGACATAAACTTAATGTTCGATGTTCCTCCGGAAGAAATCTGGGAGGAGCTTCTACTGCGCGAATGCCCGCAGTTTGAAAAGCTTCCGCCTCCAACCGACGAACAGGTTGATTCAAACTAGCTCAACTAGCTCAATAAAAACCGGGCAGGCTAAATAAAAATATTCCCGTGCATTGAAAGCGCCAAAAGAAAGTTTTTCTTTTGAAAGCCCGATATTTTCCACGGGCGGATGCAACAAGAGGAACAAATTCCGGCAAAATGCGGTAAAATCCATCGGCTATTCCGGGCGCATAATTAATACCCTCGCCCCGCTGCCGCAGGCATGGAAAATTGCAAGCAAGCAGAATGAGCAGAAAAGGATTGCGGCCAATCCGAATTTGCCAATTCAAGGCCTTGCGGGCTATGCAAATATCAATCCATAAACCTTTCTGAAATATTCTTTACATATCCCCCGTCCTTTAAAATATATTTTGAAAGAAACATATCCAAAGGAGTTTTAGCTGCGCCCCAATTTGCGATCTTAAAGCCTTCATTCCCGCGGATAAAATATGTGACGTCGTTTTGCGGGGAATCTCCTGCGCGTTCTCGCGCAAAAAATATCATAACAACGCCCGAATCCCCGCTTTCCATCGCCCGCAAATAACGTTTTTTCCATGAAAAATAATCTTTCAAAACGGCTTTTTGTTCGCTTTCCGGCATAGACATGAACTGCGCTTCAAACCTGCCCCTGCTCTCTTTTGTCATAAACTGCGAATATTCTTTAAGCCTGCATTCAAAGAAAAATTCTTGCGCGCGGTGGTAAAACTTTGCGCATTCACCAAGTTCCACATTCCCGTCAGCCGCAAGCGACACTAAAACCCCGTTTTTAAAATTTAGGATTGGCAACTTTTTTTCCGCCAGCAACTTTACCGCCTTATCATCGCCGTCCATAGGAGTTGATACTTTTGGAAAAACATCCGGCCTCCCTCCGGCAATCAAAAGCATCAATGGGTCGGAAAACGACGCGTTCCACAAAAGCTTTCCCCCTGAATTTTCAAATACCATAAAGTTCATTCCCGGGCGCATCGCATATGATTTGTCGAATACCGCCACGTCGAACTTACCAACTTTGAAAATGTTAATACCTCCATTCCCCGATGCAATAGACGCTGCTATCTCATTTAATTTTGACCCTTTTGCGAATTTTACCGCGCGCTTTAAATCCTTGGATTTTGTTATAAGTCTCGGCATTGACGTTGAATCTGCTGACGCAATTTCCGCAAATGCGGCTTTTACGGCATCCTCCGAATCGGATTTTCCGACTAATATCCAAGCATGGGAATTTCCCGAGGTGCCAGCAGGGGAATTGCCTCCCTGCTCTTCAGAAAGGCCAACGGCCACGGCCGAATAGCTATCCGACAAATCTGCACGAACCCACTGCGCTCCCAAAAGAGCGACGGCGGCAAACAACGATATTTTTACAATGTTTTTCATAGCCAAATTAATGGTGGTATCCGATATTTGCGGAAATGGTCTTAGCGCGGTATATCTGCTCCAAAAGAATCGCGCGGGCAAATTCGTGGGTAAACGTCATTTTGGACATTGAAATTATCTCGTCCGCCCTATGTTTCACTTCGTCAGAAAGGCCGTATGGCCCTCCCACAGCAAACGCGCTTCCGCCAGACAGCAAATCTCTCTCCAAACGCTCCGACAACCCGCGGGAATCAAATTGCCGCCCCTCCTCAGACATGGCGTAAAAATTTCCTCGGAACCCCTTTAAAGCCTCTATTATTTTTCCGCCTTCGCGCTGCGGGTCGGAATCTTTTATTTCGACAATATCTATACCCCCGAAATGCCGCAGCCGGCCTTCATAATCTGCGCACAAGGCTGAAATGGAGCGGTTCTTTATCTTTCCTACGACAATGAGCTTAAGCATTCATCCCCCTTTTGCCTATTCTTCCCCGGATGTTTTTTCGGCTGGTCTGGCGGCATAAATAGAAACTTTTGGCTTCTCGCCCAAATACTTTAGCGAAGCCCTTATTGCGCGCGCCGCGGAAAGAGTTGGATTGTCGTCGTCGTTCTCAAAAATGTTTTCGGCCCCGACATTATCGTAAACCCCAGACGACTTCAATACGCGCATCACGTCGGGCCTAACCTCGCAAATCATCAAAACGCGGTTCTTTTCTACCATGGTTTTTCTCAGCTCAGCTATGTCGAGAACGCTTGTCGCATCGAAATTTATCGCGTTTCGCAACTTTAGGATAAGCACTTTTAAGTCGGGTTCGGCGGCGATTCTGCGAATCTGGTTCTGCAAGACATCGGAAGCGCCAAAGAACATGTTTCCCTCCACGTGAACTATGGATACTTCGGGAGTAGGACGGCTGTGTTTAGGAGATTTTGAGGCTTCTCCAACTTTTTCGAGCCCGCCGTCGTCCCCAATCGAATATTCGACGACTTCCGGAGTGCTCGCCTTGCGCAAAAACAAAAGTATCGAAACCACAACTCCAGTTATGATTGCGTCGTCCAAAGTGGCAAAGACCCCGACAAAAAACGTCGTTAAAAAGACTATTGCGTCGCTCATAGTGCTTTTTAAGGCGACTTTTATGACATGCGGCTTGATAAGGGTGACGCTGGTGTAAACAACAATAAGCGCAAGAGTGGCTTTGGGCACATAGGCTATGGCGCCTCCGAAAAGCAAAAGAGCCACGACCGTAAAAATGGCCGTGAAGATATTGAATATAGTTGTGCGCGCGTTGGTATTTACCGCCAGCGTCGAGCGCCGCCAGCGTCGAGCGCGTAAGCGAGCCGGAAGACAGAGTGCTGGAAGTAAACGCGCATGCGACATTGGCGGCGCCCAACGCAAATATTTCCTGGTTTGTGTCCAACCTGTCCGCGCGCTGCGACGCCAAACTTTTACCAATGGAAAACGCCTCTATAACCGCGAGCAGAGTTATGGCCAATGCTAGCGACGCGGACTCTTTCAAGCCTATAATGTCGAAATTCGGCATGGAAATCTCCCATTTGGAAGCGCTTACCGCGTTTAGCCTTTCGACTTCAAACCCGAAAAAAGTACACGCTACATAACAAATAATTCCTACAATTATAAGCGTGACGCCCTCGGCCGGAAGTTTTTTTGCGTACCTCTTCAAAGGGACAAATATCAGCATTGTAAGCGCGCCCATTGCTATCGACGACATTTGCGAATCTTTTATTGAAGAAACTGTCGCAGAAATAGTCTCTACAAGAGTGACCGGCGAAACGCCGTCGGCATATGAGAACCCGAATAGATTTCTAAGCTGGTTCACAAATATCAAGAGGGCCGAACTCGTTATATACCCTATAACGACAGTCCGCGAGATGTACGATATAAAGAACGTCAATTTAAAGACGCTCATCAAAATCATGAATAGGCCGACCATCAACAAGATATTTGGCAGAGCCTCCATTTTTGCCGATTCTGTGACGACCCCCGCAGCCGCAAAGGAGCTTAGCAACATTACCGCGGTGGCGTTGCTTGGTCCAAACGTTATGTAAATGGAACGGCAGAAAAAAAAGCCTATTATGGAAACAACTATCCCGCTAAATATTCCGTAGGAAATGGGAAGCCCCGCGACGAGCGCGTATGCCATATTTACCGGAAACGACAATACGGCAACATTGAACCCCGCGCGGAAATCATCTAACAATTTTTCTCGCGAATAGTCTTTAAACTGGTACCCCAGTGGGAAAAGACTCACCGGGGCCCAGGAGCCGCTGTTGCTTTTAAATTGAAACTTCAAGGATGTGTCGAAAAATTATTTGTATGTAAGGCTATTGCAAATCAAATGCCCCATGCGCGGTTTCGTCAAGATTTTACGCCTGCAAAGAGCGTTTTTTTTAAGGCTGCAAACGTTTGATTGTGCTTGCAGAATACAAAAACCCGCCTATAAATATGTGAAATTTATTTTTAATAATGGATGCATTGTACGAAAATATTTTAAGACCGCTGTTTTTTACCCAAAACTGCGAAGCCGCACACGATATGGCATTAAAAGCCATGCAAGTGGTAGGGGCAATACCGCCGCTGCGTGCGGCAATGGAATATTTCAGCCTTGTAAAAGCTCCCAAGCCCATAAAAGTTTTCGGGCTGGACTTTCCCAACAGAGTTGGATTGGCGGCCGGTTTCGACAAAGACGCCAAAGTTTTTAGGGCGGCTTCGGCTTTCGGGTTTGGACATGTTGAAATAGGAACAATATCCATGCTAAAACAGGCTGGAAATCCGCGCCCAAGGATGTTTCGATATCCGCAGCAAGAGGCCGTTGTAAACGCATGCGGATTCCCCAATGACGGTGCGGAGCAAATCTCAAAGAGATTGGCTGATATGCTTGGCGGGAAAAAAAGGCAGGGCAAATGCCCGCTTGGAATAAACATAGGAAAATCAAAAATAACCCCCCTTGAAGACGCAGCCAACGACTATCTTTTCAGCTTTAACGCCCTTGCAGATTTCGCGGACTTTTTCACAATAAACGTAAGCAGCCCTAATACCCCGGAATTGCGCAGGCTTCAGGGCAAAGATTTTCTACCCAACCTTTTGAGCGCCGTTTGCAAGGCAAACGAAGACAGGTCAAAAAAATTAGGCGTTAAACGCATTCCAATAATTTTAAAGATAGCTCCGGATTTGACATTCGAGGAAATAGACGCGATTCTATCTATTCTTTTTGAGCTCAAGCTTGACGGGATATGCGCTACAAACACAACCGTAGAGCGCCCGGCGGATTGCCCGCAGATGGAAAAAGCAGGCGGAATGAGCGGAAAACCCTTGTTTGAGAAATCTCTGGAAATAGTAAAATACATTTCAAAAGCCACCGACGGGAAACTTCCAATTATCGGGGTTGGAGGAATCGTCGACGTGGAAAAGGCAGGAAAAATGATGAACGCCGGCGCTAGCCTAGTGCAGATTTACACAGGAATGATATACCGCGGTCCATTCTTTGCGCGTTCGGTCGCCAACGGTCTCATATGGAGAGATAGCGACTGGGTATAAAAATTTAACTCTTAAACGGAAAAAGGAAATAAATATATATGGCAAGTCCCACAGATATAAGAAAAGGTAGGGTAATAATGTACAACGGAACGCCGCATGCGGTTATGAGCATGCTGCACCGCACCCAGGGCAGACAAGCCGGATTCGTGCAGACTGTCCTGAGAAATTTGGACACAAACACGTCCACGGCAGTAAAATTCCGCTCTACGGACTCGGTAGAATTCTGCCACACCACAAACCGTCCGCTGGAATTTTCGTATATAGACGGAACACACTATCACTTTATTGATCCTGAAACTTTCGACGATATCATATTGATGGATTCAACCGTCGGAGAAGACGCCAAGTGGCTGCGCGAAGGCGTGCTTTACAACATTCTCTTTGTCGACGGCAATCCAGTTTCCATAGAACTGCCCAACAATATGGAGATGAAAGTTGCCGAAGCAGCAGAAGGCCTGCGCGGCGACACGTCATCGGCCCCGACGAAACCAGTCACCCTTGAAAATGGAGTGGTTATACAAGTTCCGCTCTTCATTAAGCAGGGCGATATCATAAAGGTCCGCGTTGAAGACAACACATATATAAGCCGCGCATAGCGGCAATCTAAACCCCGG
>FR901592.1:35683-51560 GCA_000438015.1 Coraliomargarita sp. CAG:312
AAAAAAAATGGAAGCTTCAAAAAACGAACAAAATGTCTCAATAAAGGCGTCGGATTTGCGCGGCATTTTAGAATATGTGCCGCTTTACCGCAACCAGACTTTTGTTGTCGCAATCGACGGAAGCATAATAGACTGCGACAATTTCGGAAATGTCATAACAGATATCGCAGTTTTGAGAAGTTTGAATATAAACGTCGTAGTCGTTTACGGAATCGGCAAGCAGTTAAGAGACGCCGGAAACGCCCGCGGAATACAGCTTACAGACATCTACGGCAGCAATCCGGTTGATGATAAAACTTTGGCGCTGGCAAGGGAAACTTCCGCCAACGCGCTGCAGACAATAATAGACGCATTCGCCACAAAAGACATACGGTGCGTTGCCACAAACGCCGTGCGCGCCACGGAAGTCGGAATAATATCGGGAGTAGATTATCAGAACGCGGGGCGCATAGAAAAAATAGACTTTGATACATTAAAAAATCTTTTGTCCCTGGGAATGATACCAGTGCTCGCGCCAATTGCGGTAAACCGCGAGGGAAAAATATTCAGGATGAATTCGGACTTGCTTGCTTGCGAAACGGCTTCCGGACTGGGCGCAAGCAAGCTTATATACCTGACCGAAACGCGCGGGCTCATGCGCGCCGCCGAAAAAGCGGTGGCCGTACCGGTCAATGAAGTCAGAGAACTGCTGGACGAACGCATAAACGACATAGACCCGCGCGTTGTCTCAAAAGTCAGATGCGCAGTAAAAGCGCTTGAATCCACCCGCACACAGCGCGCGCATATACTCGATGGGAGAGAGTTCGCCTGCCTTCTGACGGAACTTTTTGACAAAGTAGGATGCGGCACGATGATATATGCCGACGAATACCAGAAAATCCGCCCCGCCGCCGCCGAAGACGCAACAACTATTTACAATCTCTCCAAGATTTCCATACGCTCCCAAAACCTCGTTTACCGCTCCTTGGAGGAGGTCCTAAACAGGATAGACACATATTTTGTATATGAGATGGACGGAAGCATAATAGCTTTTGTCAGCCTACTGGACATAGGCGAAGGCGCGGCGGAACTGGCTAGTTTGCACGTACAGCCGTTCTACCAAGGCCACGATGTCGGAACGCGCATGGTTGAATACGTAGAGCGCCAGGCAAAAAAGCGCGGATACAAAAAATTATTCGCCTTAAGCACAAAGTCGGCTCCTTTCTTTTCCGAAGTTTGCGGCTTCGACGAAGTTTCCCCATCCGCCCTCCCGCGGGCAAGAATTGAAAAATACGAGGCATCCGGCAGGCATTCAAAGGTTTTTGTAAAAAACTTTTCCGGTTGAGCATATATTCTAATAATATGCCCATAGCCTTAATTCCGCCTTCGCAAAACTCCGTTTGACGCCTCCCGGCAAGCAAAACCACTGTATTTTTGTCACAATCCCAACCTGGCTTGAAACGACATCTGCGCATAGTTTAAATACAATGCGCAAAAAAATTAAGCGCGACCTAAATAAAAATTGCGCTTTTAAATGTGTCGCAAATTCGATTCTATCTTAGCCCGGAACAGCCTGAAGCCAAAAGCAACGCGCGAGCAGATTGCAAATGGCTAATATTCTATTTTATCCTGAAGCCCAAAGAGCCCCTTCACTGCTTAAGAAATTATTCTAAAGACGACCTGCGACGGCTTGCCTTTTGACTTCTTGCCAAGCCTGTTAGTTTCTTTAATTACAAAGCTCTTTGGATTTTCGCCCCCGTTTGAGGCTGTAAAGCCAGAGGGCAACACGAACTGCGCGGGAGCCTCCAAAACAAAGGTAGTATTTTCAGACGCCAACCTGCATAGCATTTCTAAAATTCTATCCAAAGATTTTTTGTCCTCGAGCATCGCGTACGGAGGATCCGCAAAAACAAAATCGAAAGCCCCAAATTCCGCTCGCAGAAATTTAAAACAATCCGCCCCCGCAATCCGCATATGCGGAATTTTTTCGGCTCCACTCAAAGCTCTTTCGACCGCATAAACATTCGATTTCAATGCATCCAAAGCTTTTTTGTCCGACTCTACAAAAAGAATTTCAGACGCCCCCCTGCTTGCCGCCTCAAGGCCGTATGCGCCCGTTCCCGCAAAAATATCTAGAACTCTAGAGCCAATTATCGCATCCCCTATCGACGAAAATATAGCCTGCCGCGCAGCGTCTGTAGCCGGTCTTGTAGAATCTCCCTTTGGAGAATTGAGCCAAATTCCTCTTGCATTGCCCGATGTTATCCTCATAAACTTGTAAACTATGAAAGCCGCATACGCATTGTCAACAATTCTGCTTTTCGCATTCTGCGCAATATGCCCGGCGCAAGAGTCAAAGACAACCGCAAAGCAATGTCAAACGCCGCGCGAAACGCCAGCCGAACTTTCCGCAAAAGACTCGATGAGCGTAATTTCCCTAATAGAGGAAAACGACTTGTTCTTTTCAGACAGGTACTACACCAACGGCATAAGAATATCTTATACCGCCGAGGGAGACGACTTCTATTCAAGCCGACTCCAATTTGCATTTCTTAGGCTTTTTGGCATGGAGGGACGCCAAGCATACCAAACCGTAGGAATCGGGCAAATGATGTACGTTGATTCCGACATAAAAAATCCGAATCCGCCCACATGGGACAGGCCATACGCCGGATGGCTATACATAGGCGCTGGGGCGCATTTGGCATCCCAAGACCGCTTGGATTCTTTTACAGTAAACCTAGGAGTTGTCGGGCCAATATCCCTGGCAGAAGACGCCCAAAAATTTATCCACAGCATAATAGACTCCGATTGGCCCATGGGCTGGCATGAACAAATAAAAAACGAACCGGGAATAATAATATCCTACAAGCATACCGAACGATTTGTCCGGACACAGTTAACCGATTCTTTTTCGGCGGATTTTCTAGGCTCAATCGGAGCGGATTTAGGCAACGTAATGACGCAGGCAACAGTCAGAGCCTACGCTCGCTGGGGATTCAACATGCCCTACTCTTTTGAGCCCGCCCGCATAGACTACGCAGGCGGCAACGACGTCCAATGGCGCCCGGACGGCAGCCAGCCAAAATGGCACTGCTTTATGTATGCGGGAGGCGCGGCGAGATTCGTTGGATACGATATCAGCCTCGACGGCAACACATTTGCCGACAGCAGAAGCGTGACGCCCAAATGGCTGGTTGGCGAAATTATCGCAGGCATATCCTCCAGATACGAATTTATTCAAGCCGACTTAAACTGGACACTCAGGAGCGCGGAATTCAACAATCAGGAATTTCCAGTGCATATGTTTTGGTCTCTTGCTATAAAAGCATTTTTCTAAACGCCCATCCCGCGGATGCCGCAACAGAGCTTGCGAATGCCAAAGGAACAGCTCCGCGGCGGCGCAAGGCTGCGTAATGGCGCGCATTCCAGGCACAATAAGATCTTGGAATGCAATTTTGCGCTAAAAAGACACTTTTGAGCATGCGCAAAAAAAACGCCCCGCGCGCTATGCGGGGCGTTGTCTGTCCAATAAATTAAGTTCAAATACAACAAGATTCTTCGGACAATAAGAATTTTATTTTCCGAAGTAGCGTTTCAACAAACCTTGGAATGCAGAACCATGGCGGGCTTCGTCCTTGCACATTTCGTGGACTGTGTCATGGACTGCGTCGTATCCCAATTCCTTGGCGCGCTTTGCCAACTTGAGCTTGCCCTCAGTGGCTCCGTGCTCTGCTGCTACGCGAGCCTCAAGATTTGCCTTTGTGGATTTATCTACGCATTCGCCCAAGAGCTCCGCAAACTTTGCGGCGTGTTCCGCCTCTTCAAAAGCTATGCGCTTATAAGCCTCGGCAACTTCAGGATAGCCTTCCCTATCGGCTTGGCGGCTCATTGCCAGATACATTCCGACTTCTGTGCATTCGCCGGTAAAGTTTGCGCGCAAACCTTCCACAACCTCCGCATCCAAGCCTTTTGCCACTCCAATTCTATGCTCGTCCGCCCAAACAAGCTCTCCGGCGTCTTCGCGAACTATGAATTTTGATTTGGGAGCTTTGCATTGGGGGCAGAAATCCGGAATATTGTCTCCCTCGAATACATATCCGCACACAGAACATATTGTCTTACTCATTTTCTATTACCTTTCTTCTTGATGGTTAAAACCGTTTAAAAAGCGCCTATAAGTGAAAAGCCGAAATTCATCCACAGCGGCAATGTAAATATGGCAACAAAACACGTAGCCAATGTTATATGGACAGACAAATCCGGCTTTCCGTTAAAATCCTTGCTAAGAACCGCCGCCGTGACGGCGCAAGGCGGCAATGCCTGCAAAACTATGAGTTTTTTTAGGGACAAGTCAACCGGCAAAAGCCAAGCCGCTATTATAAATATAAGAGGCATTACTGCCATGCGGACAAAAACCCCCGTAGCAACAACCCTATAATCGATTTTGGAATGCCCATACATATCGCAAATAAGAGTCCCAAACATAAACAAATTCATTGGTATTGCGCATCCGCCTATCCACTTCATCGAATTTGAAACAAAATCCGGTATGATTTCTCCAATACCCGTCCATATTAAAAAGAGTCCTATAAAAACAGCAATTACCGGTCCCCTCAAAAAAACTTTTACGGAAAATTTGGACGAATTTGAAAGAAGAAAAAGCCCTACCGACCAAAATATCAAGTCGCATCCAACATTGTGGGTTAAAACTAGCCCCAAGAGTTCGCTGTCTGCGCTCCCGGCGAATAAAATCGCAACGAGGGCTATTATAAAAAATCCGTAATTATGGAAAGCAGTGGTAACCACAAATGTGCGTTCCCCGCCTCCAACTTTAAGTCGCAAAAGGCGTGAAGCCGCATACGACACCGCAAGAGACGCCAAAACTACCAGCATCCCGATAAAAATAGTCGCCAACGAAAACCCCACGCTCTTGAGCTTTTCGTTTCCCAACATATTGTAAATGATAAAGCACGGCAATGTGACATCAATTGCCATTCGCACAAAAGACGAATCCGCCTCAGGCTTGAGCCATCCGATTCTACGGACGAGAACACCCGTCAATATCATTACATATATCGGCACGATAGCCGCCAACGACTGATATGTTAAGTCCACTTTTGAATAAAAATAAACGGCTCTGGTATAGAACCGCCGCCCCATTAATCAAGCTTTTTCAAGCGAAAAAGAGCGGAGAACCGCAAAGGCTCTCCGTTCTAACAAACATTATTAAAAGACTATTTAATCTCTATTTCGTGAACCGACCACCAGAATGCAGGCTTGTCCTGGGCGCAAACAATTTTCACCACTTGCGCATCGACATTAGGCAACTTTACCGTTGCCGTACCATCCTTGTAATCCAAAGAAGCGTCCACCCTGCTTGCAGAATCTACGGAACTGCCGGCAAGAACTTCAACCTTGTCGGGGAAGTCGTTCTTTGAGCTTCCCAACTTGAATACGATTTGCGAAACACTCTTTGGGTAGCCAAAATCAACGGCAATCCAATTTCCCTTTTTCATAGGCGTCCCAGAAGACCAGCGCGTATTTATATTGCCGTCGCACATTGCGCGCATATCGTCGTTTTTAAACGACTTAAACATGGTTTTTATCTTTGCCAGATTTTCTTGAGCCTTCTTTGCTTCGGAATCCATATTCAACGATTTCAGCGCATCCACAACTTTAGGCGAGGGATGCTTTACCGCTATCTCAACCGCCTTTCCGCGCTCGTCGTCGCGGACTGAATTTTTCAGCAAATAAACAATGGCGTCCGCAGGCAACCCGGCGCGTTCACCCACAGCGACCATATACATTTGCGCAAGAGTCTTTGCGCGTTCGTCGGAAACCGATTTTGCAACGGCCAGCAGAGGCTCGACAGCATTTTGGTTTTTCCATCCACCTAGCGCCTTTACAGCCTCGTCTTTAAATCCTTCACGATATGCAGCCTTGCAGATTTCCACAGCATCCGTTCCGCCGTCATATTGCGCAAACCTCAAAAACATCGGCTTATCCTCTTTTTTGGCGGAGTCATAGGCTTTTTTAAGCGCCGAGAACATATCAGAATCAAACCCGTTCTGCGCGCTCTTTAAAAGAGTCTTTAGAATTGCGCTTTTAACTTTTTTATCAGGTTCGGATCCCAACAAAGCTATTGCGCGCAAGAAAACCTCCTTGTTGGCAATCGACTCGGCTGTTTTCAATGAGCCCAATTTTAGTTCGACAGGCATGCCGCCAAAGCCATCAAAAAGCTTTGCAACCATTGAGTCCAAGTCGAACATAGTCGCTGTTTCGATAATTAAAGCGGCTTTTGCCCCTTTTGAGGTCTTTAACATTTCAAAAAGGGTTTCTATGAGCTTGTCGGATTTTATAGACGCCAAATACGACGCGACTATCGGGCGCATTTTCATTCCAACTAAATCAGCGCTGTCCAACACAACCTTCAGGCCTTTGTCGCCACCGGACTTTGCCGACGCGAACGCCAGCGCAAGAACAACTTCTTCGGATTTTGGAGTTATTTTAAAGACCTCGTCAAGATTGTCTCCGCGGCGCGCTTTTGCAAATATAAGATGCGCCTTAGCATTTTCGTCCAATGCGTCGAGCTTAAGCCATTCAGGCATTTTCACAGACGGATTTGCTGCCAAAAACGCAATTGTCTTCAGAAGTTCCGAACGGTCTTTGGGCATTTCGAGGGGAACTTTCATCTTTGGAGATTCTCTGAACGGCATAGCGCCTTTTGCTTCGCGGTGTGCTAACGCGTTCTCAATACGGCTTTTCAAGCCGTCAGGAGCATCCTTAAGGGAATTTTCAAGCCGCTTACCCGACGCTTCCGACTTTACGCCGACTGCCCAAAGAAGCTCTGCCAAGAGCTCCCTATAAAGTTGCGATCCGTTCCCGGAGGAAATCTCCGCAACCGCAAATTTCTCTAGTCTAGAACAGAAATCCGCGTCGTGGTTATTTGCGCAAACCGCAAAAATAAGCGCATTTATTTCGCTGTCCCGCTCTCCGTACTTCAAGTTCGAAAGAGCCTTTATATCGCCTTCGGAAGGCTGGCTGTACATCGGAACATATATCGATTTGCCCGTAAAAGGTATAGAAGAAGCGTCCGCCTTTAAATCTCCGCAGGCAAACTGCAGCAAGCGCATATAAAGTTCTTGCATTTTTGGGTCCCTATAATTTTGCCAACCGTGGCAAAATCCTCCGTACGCCACACGCCCTTTGCCGTAATTCTTTATCCATATTAGGGCTATGTCGCGATCTTGACGTATTTTTATGTTGCGCCCCCATTCGGTGGTCACCGGACTTCTATCGACGTCTATGCGCATCAACACGCGGCATTTTGAGCGGTCGTAAGAGCTGCCCACCATATAAATTTCGTCGACTATTCTAAATGCACCGTCCTTCCAAATTCCCTTCGTTATAGGGGAGTCGTTATCGTCTATAACAATCGTCACGGGAGAATTTTGCGTTCCCCAGGGATGGGCTATAAATTCCCCGCCGAGCATATCGGTAAAATCCTTATTGCGGAATCCGTCGTAGTTATAGCAATCAACTCCGGCGTGAATTGCAAAGACCCCGCCGCCTGCAGAAACATAATCCATTAGATTTTTAGTATACTTCGCGGAAACGTCCTTGCCGAAGAAATCGCCCGTGCTCTGGCATAATATAACGGCGTCGTATTGTTTTAGATTATCCGCCTCAAACTGCGATACGTCTTCGCTCGAGACAATATCCCAAATTCCAAGTTTCTTGCCCATGTAGCCGAGAGCCTCGCGAGCGCCAACAATACCGTCGCGGTGCCTATATCCGGCGGTTTTGGAAAACAACAAAACCTTGCGTGGCTTTTCAACCGAAACCGCCGGCTTTGCGGGGCTAGCAGAATGAATTTCCTGCAATTGCTGCCCGTTAAATACCGGATCTTTCGGATCCGCAAAAAGCGTTGCCGAAATTGATGCGATAAAAAGTATTAAAAATTTTTTCATGATATTTGCGCTTTATGGTTTTTATATGACGTTTGCCCATTCTCCCCTGTTTTTTCGCCAGAGATATTCATTTGCGGCGGAATCGTTTTTGAAAGAGCAAGTCTTCCAATCCCATTCCAAGCGCCTGCCCAACTTGTGGGCGATATTTCCGACCAGGCACATATTGCAACTTGAAACGCCAACTTCCGCAGGGCATAGAACTGGGCGTCCGTACAATATACCGTCTATAAAATTCCCGCGGTGATCGTTGCTCACATACGCCGCGTCTTTTCCGCGCGGAAGCTTGGCATTCATGAGAGACGGCTTGCTCGCCCAGAACACCCCTCCGCGGCTCGCGCAGCTCACTGCCTCAGAACCAATAAATGTAACCATCGCGCTTGGCTTGTTGAATCCCATTTTTTGAAGGATGGACGGCGAGCCGTAGTAAACCTTTACACCGTTTTCGTATTCGTAGGAAATACTTTTTGTGTCATTGGGAAATGCGGGATTTTTTGCCTCATAGACGTCTATATATTTAGGACCCTTGCCGTCCATATCCAACCCCCACTGGGCAATATCAAAGTGGTGCGCGCCCCAGTCTGCCTGCATGCCGTTTCCATAGTCGGAATGCCATCTCCATTCGCCCCAATCATAGTCGTAAGCGCCTTTAGGATGCTTGCGCAAGCGAGCCAAAAGATGGTCAGAATAGGCTCTCATTGGCGCGGGGCCTATCCACATATCCCAGTCTATTCCCTTTGGCAAATCCTCAGCCGGCCAGTTGTAAACCGTTGGGAAACGCCACGGCACATTGCAGTAAACGCATTTTATATCCCCTAGCATTCCCGTGCGGGCAAGCTGTACGGCGTTTCTAAAGGCGGCCTCGCTCCGCTGCTGCGATCCGGTCTGAAACACAACCCCGTTTGCGTTGACCGCATCTATTATTTGCCGCCCTTCTTGGACGCTGAATGTTAGCGGTTTTTCACAGTAAACATGTTTTCCGGCGCGCGCGGCAAGCACGGACATTATTGTGTGCCAATGGTCGGGAGTGACTATGAACACGGCATCTATCGATTTATCGGCAATGAGATCCCTAAAGTCCTTATAGGTTTTTACAGTGTTACTTTTGCCGTTCTGGGCGTATTTGTCTTCTATCCTTTTTTTATAATACTGCAAGCGTTCGTCGTCAACATCGCAAATCGCCGACAAATTGCATCTGGAATCGCTCACAACGCCCCAAATATGCCCGCCGACCTGCTTCCCGAGCCCGATCACCCCGACATTTATTTTAGAATTTGGAGAACCTTGCGCAAACATGTCCCGCGCAGTGAAAAACGACGACAACGCCACAGCCGCTCCGGCTTTTTTTATAAAATTTCTTCTGCTTAATTTCTCCTGACTCATATAATTCCTCCATAACTCCGCGTCAAAAACGCAGTAAGTAGAATAAATAAATTCTAAAATGGAACGGTCAACTTAAAAAATTTTATCCCCGGCAAAGCATAGCTACCAATCCTTGTTCATCGAATCGGCGCTGATCTTGCCGAGTTGAATCAGGCGGGCAATAGAGCTTTCCATAGTGACCATTCCGTAATCCGCCCCCGTTTGAATTGTGGAACAAATTTGTCCGTATTTTTGTTCGCGTATCAGATTTCTTACAGCGGGAGTAGCGCACAAAAGCTCAAAAGCCGCTACAAGCCCGCCTCCCTTTTTGGCAAACAGCCTCTGGGACAATATGCCAAGCAAACTCTCGGAAATCATTTGCCGTATCTGGTTTTGCTCGCCTGCCGGGAATTGTCCGACAAGCCTGTCTATGCTGGAAACCGCCCCGCGGGAATGGAGCGTCGCAAAGACAAGATGCCCGGTTTCAGCCATTTCTATGGCAATCCTAGTCGTTTCCAAATCGCGCAATTCTCCGACAACAACAACATCCGGATTTTCGCGCAAGGATGAACGCAATGCGGAATAGAAAGAATCCACATGGACGCCAACTTCCCTCTGGGATATTATTGAAAGGTTGTCCTCAAAGATGTATTCGACAGGATCTTCAACAGTCAAGATATGCGCCGTGCGCGTTTTATTTATAACGTCTATAAGAGCCGCGAGAGTCGTTGTTTTACCGGATCCCGCCGCGCCGCTCACCAGGAAAAAACCTCCTTTTGCATTGCAAAATTCGACCGCCGGAAACGGTATTCCAATTTCAGTAACAGAAAAACGCCTAGGCTGCATAATTCTGAACGCAATGGACTCTCCTTTTTCAGTTCTAAATATATTGACGCGCACCCGCACCATGGACTTGTAGGTAAACGCGCAGTCAACGTCCTTTTTTGAATCCCACGCCGCGCGCCGCTTTGCAGCCTCCTCGCCTTTCAGCTGGGACAGCACATACTCTATCACCCCAAGGACAGTATCGCGCTCCATTATATTGTGGCATGCTCCCATAACAAGTTTTCTATCAACCCTAAGGCGGGGAACCTTTCCGACCGTTATATGCACATCCGTGGCGCCTGCGCGAACCGCTCCATCCATAAGGTTTTCAAAATCTATTATCTGCAAATTCATCTTAAGACTCCTTAAAAAAATTTTTCATATTATAGAAAATCCAAAGCCCTAAAAACGCCCGACACAATTGCCAATTATAATTGCGCGAACAAAGTCTCTCGACGCCCCGCCGGCAATAAACAGGCGCTTTAATAAACCTATTGCAATAAAATTTAAAACTGCGGCGGGATTAAGTCAAGCAGAAGACTGCAAACAAAAAAGGAGGCGACAATATTTACGCCTCCGCGACACTAAAAAACAATATTACAACCCAAGAAGCCGCCTACGGCGCTATCTGCGTCTGCGCAATGCCAACAGGCTCAATGCAAAAGCGCCTAAAATTCCAGACATCGCCGCGGGTTCGGGGATGGCCGTTGCCTCCAGCCAATAATTGCCGGTTTCGTCGTGCCATACGAATTTGAACGAACCGTCCTCAAAGCCATCTGCAGAAATCAGCGATAAATCGTCTTTTTCGTCCAGCTTCGCTACGCGGATAGCCCCGTTTTCAAAATTGTTCAATGTAAGCAAAACGTCATTTGTCAGGACATCGCCCCAGCCGTCCCTGTTTTTCGAAAGCATATCTAGGGTGATAACCACTCCGTCGGCAAAGTTTATCGTTGTGCGGTTGCCCTGAACCCAAGAAAAAGCGTTGAAATTCAAGTCGGAATTAACATTTATCACACAGCCGCTTCCGCCGTAATTTGCTACCATCCAAACAACAGTACCAGAAGACAATGCATCCGAGTTGAAAGTAACGGTTGAGTTTTGGATGCGCAATCCCCTCGCAGCGTCTATCTTGTTTATATTATTTAGCGTCAGCTCGCCTCCGTTTACTAGTAAATAAGGATCACCGCCGCTGAGAGACATTGTGGCATTTTCATTTACAGTCATTTTTCCGTAAATTTCAATGCCTCTATTTACACTCTTCAAGCTTCCGTTTAAAATCAACTCTCCAGATACGGTCATAGCTTTATTTTCAGTAGCTTCAAGGGAAAGGCTTCCGTTTATAGTAGCTTTTCCGCCCTTTTCGACGTAAAACGCCTCGTTCATAGGAGTGGCACTGGTATTATAAAGTTCAACATTGCCGTCGATAACAGTTTCAGTATTAGTGCAAACTTTATAGGAAGCCGCCACAAAATTGCTGGACGCACCTATGTTTACAGTGGAAACGAGCGTCGTTCCGCCTGCATTATTACCCAAGATTGTAAAATTGCGGTATTCAGACGCTCCAGCATCGTAGAGATTTATATCTCCGTTAAAATTAAACGTCGTAATGGGTCCTTCGCCTGCAAAATTCCACCCCTGCACTGCAAGATGTTCGGTACTGTTGATTACAGTGTTAAATGTTGTTGTTTTGGTGTATTCCGTGCCAAATTGCCCGGCAGAACCTGCCTCGCCGCTAGAACGGATTACAGCCGTTCTCACAGTATCAGAAACTGTGTCTGTAAAGTTTAAAGACCCTCCTTCAAATATAAACCGCAAATTTTTCGCATTTTCAAGATAGGCGCTAGTTAAAAAATCTATGGCAAAACCGTTCGAATTGTTTGCCAAATCAAACGTTAGGGAGCCGTCAGAACCGTCGCTTTTCGATTCCTTCATATTGATGTATACCTCTCCCATTATCGCCTCGCTGCAGCCTGTATCGCGGTTTGCCCCAAGCATTTTTAACGTGTAATCGCCATCGACACTGACCGATGTCGTATTCCACCACAAGTCCGCTTCCACCGTATTCGAATTTGGGGCGGTTTCAGGGTTATTTCCCGTAGAGCTGCTTTTCCAATTGGTATTGTCGCTCCAAAGAGCGTTTTGCTCTGTTGTATCCAAATATATATCGTATCCAAACCCGACATTAAGAGAGAGAAACAGCGCTGTAAAAAATGCGGAACTTCTTTTCATGCAAACTTTTTGTTAATGTTCAGTATCTCATACTTGCCTACTTAATGAAAGTCAACGATTTTATATTATTAATTTGCCCACAGTAAAAGCCACCACTTTTCCCAGCTCATCCAGGCTTGTTTCAACTTGAAATCCTATCTTCCCGGCGCTATATATTATAGTGTCGAAATTTTCCGCCGAGGAATCTATTACCGTAGCAAACCGCTTTTTCATTCCAACCGGAGAACATCCGCCGTGGACATATCCGGTTGTAGGCAACAAATCTTTTTGTTTCAACATTCCAATAGACTTCTCTCCAACGGCCGCAGCGGCCTTTTTTAAATCTAGTTCTTCGGCAACAGGTATCATAAAGACATAATTCTTTCCGGATTTGCCAACGGCAACCAGCGTCTTAAATACCTTTTCAGGATTTTGCCCAAGCTGCTTGGCAACTTCAACTCCGCTTATGGCCCCGTCGGAATCATAAGTATAAAATTTGCATTTTATCTTTTTGCTCTCAAATATTCTTACGACGTTTGTCTTATCGCTCATAAACAGAATCCTCTACCCGAAAGAATCAAGACGCAAGAAAATTGCATGAGCAGAGTTTGGGTACTTTTTATTTCTTGAAAGTTTAAGCGCATATTTATAAATTATATCCTGTTTTCCGCAACTCCATTTCGCCAAAGTAGATGAAGAATTTATTGGGTTATTGCATATTATTGTACGCATTCTGCGGCGCGCCGGTTTGCGCGTCCGACTACGACCCGTCCATAAATGTATTGGACTGGGCGGATGAATTTAACGGAAGCGGACTTCCAGACGAAAATAAATGGGACTATGAAGTAGGATATGTCCGCAACAACGAAGTCCAAAAATACGTCGCAAAAAATACCGCCAACACAAGAATGGAAGACGGATGCCTCATTATAGAGGCGTCGAAGAATGCCTCCGGCGAGGTTTCAAGCGCTAGCATAATAACGTTGGGCAAGCGCCATTTTTTCCACGGCAGAATAGAAGTAAGGGCAAAAGTCCCTACCGGCAAAGGCACATGGCCCGCAATTTGGTGCCTCGGAATTAACCGCGAACAAGTCAGCTGGCCGCGCTGCGGAGAAATCGACATAATGGAGTATGTCGGCTACGACCCTCAAAAATTCCACCACAATGTCCACACTTTGGGGTCCAAACAAACCGACGTCGGAGCAATGAATACTGGAACAAGCATAAACGTATCCGACGCCTATACGCAATTTCACGTGTTTGCCCTTGAGCGTACAGCCGATACCATGAAATTTTTTATAGACGGGAAACTAACCTACACCTACAAAAAAGACGCCGCCCATCCCGACTATTGGCACGGCATGGACCAGCCCCACTATCTGCTTATAAATCTAGCCATAGGCGGCAGCTGGGGCGGCCAACAGGGAGTTGACGATTCGATATTCCCGGCTAAATATTATATCGACTATGTTCGGTATTATGTCGCAGCCGATTCCCCGCGCAAATACGTTTCGCCCGACGGCAGCGACCTCAATGACGGCAATTCATGGGAAACCGCCTACGCCAGCTTGGGCAAAGCAATATCCCACTGCGACTGTTCCAATGGAGGGGAAGTCTGGGTTGCATCCGGCACATACCGGGAATTAACCGCAATCAATATGCGCAACAATCTTACAATCAGAGGAGGCTTCGCGGGGTTTGAAACTTCCGCAGACCAGCGTGAATTCGCCGCTCCAACCATATTGTCCGGATCAAACGCCAGACGCATATTTTTCAACTCCGGGCTTGACTCCAGCGCAGTTGTAGAATCCGTGACATTTTCAGAGGGTTTTGCCGATATGGGAGGAGCCGTTTACAACGACAACCTAACTTCCGCAAAATTTATAAACTGCAATTTTAAGAACAACTCTGCAGCCACAAACGGCGGAGCGGTTTTCAACAACAACTCGTCTGCATATTTCGAGAGATGCATTTTTGAAAAAAACAGCGCAACCTCAAACGGCGGCGGAGCCGTATACAACAACTATTTTAGCGCCGCGAAATACGAGTCCTGCGAGTTTAGGAGCAATACTGGATACAAGGGGGCCGGCGTTTACAATTCGCACGAGGCAGATTCTAATTTTAATAACTGCATATTCGCAAATAACTCGACTGCAGGCGAAGTGGGAGGAGGATTTTTCTCAACCGGCGGATCAGCGAACAAGATAGAGAACTCTTTATTTGAGTCGAATTTTGGGATTCGCGGGGGAGCGGCTTATATTTCATATTCCGAAGCCGAATTTGTAAACTGCACTTTCACTAAAAACCGCGCCGACGGAATTGCGGCAATTTCCGCAAACGGCGCAAAAGTGCGCGCTATAAACTGTACCTTCGCCGGAAATACAGCCGAATGGGGTGGGTGCCTAAACGCCCAAAGCTCGTCAGAGGCAAAAATAGCAAACTCAATATTTTGGGACAATACCGGGACATACGCCACGCAAATAAACTCGGACGAAACGTCCGGCTGCCTTGCAGCCAACAGTGTTGTCCAGGGAGGATACCAGGGGGAAAACATATCCGCAAACAATCCGAAACTAATGCGCCTCTCCGACAACGGAGGAATTGTCCCCACAATGGCGCTCCCGTCGGACAGCCCAGCAATAGGAGTCGGAACAACGGAAACCATTTTCGGGGATTGCATCCCGCCCAATAGCGACGCGCGCGGCAAACCAAGAAATTCCCCATGTTCGGCAGGGGCATTCGAATACCAATTCCCCGTGAGCTACGATATTTGGGCTGAAGAAAACCTGCGAGGGAAAGACTCGTCTCCGGCGTCCATACTCTGCTGCGACGCAATATCAAACCTGCAAAGATACGCCCAAGCCGTGTCCGTTTCTGGGATAGATGCGTCGCTGGCTCCGCTTTCATCGCCACACGCCGCTCCGATTGAGCTATGTTCCGCCGTCTCAGGCGCCCCCACGCTTAAATTTAGAAGGAATAAATATATGGATTCCTCCGTAGAAATAACCCCATTTTACAGCACTGACATGATAAACTGGATTCCGCTTGAAAGCGAGGTTTGCGACGATTCTCTCCCCGACGCCTACATACTCCAAACAGTTCCCGCAAATACTTCAGGAGAGAAAATCTTCTTTAGACTAAATATAGAAAAAACGCTTGACTGATTTTCACCCATATACATCTTTTGTATTTCTTTTGCACATACTGCGCATATATGCGCGCGCAAAAGGAAAATAAAATTAGAAGGAGGTGAATTGAAATGTCAGTAGAAGTGAGGCTCCGCAAAGGAGAGGCTATGGAAAAGGCTCTGCGCCGTCTGAAGAAGAAGCTGGACCGCGAAGGCGTAATTCGCGACATCAGGCAGAAGCGCTACTTTGAAAAGCCGTGCGAAATCAAGCGCCGCAAGCGCAAGGTTGCTGCGTTCAATAACATGCTCCGCCAGCGCTACGAAAACCGCTAAACGCGGCATTCCAAATGAAGCCTGCAAGCAGGCAACTTGTTTATGGAATTGAAGACCCGACCGGAAACGGCCG
>FR901592.1:51579-56115 GCA_000438015.1 Coraliomargarita sp. CAG:312
CGGAAACGGCCGGGTTTTTTATTAAGAAATTTTCAAAAAAGCTCGCCTATAAACAATTTTCGCATTTATTTTAAAGTGCAAACGGCACATCCCTGAACTTAAAATGTGGTACTTTGTTTTTTTCTTCTGCATATTAGCGCTTTTGACTGCAACTTATTGCATTGTATTTTACATGCCTTTTAACTCGAAGGCGCTGCCAATAACCGNCTCGAAGGCGCTGCCAATAACCGCCGAGGCGTCGGGCGACGCAATTGCTGTTCGCGTGGCAAACAACACCAAGTCTGATATTTACCTAAATGCCGCGGGCATATTTTATAAGAAGAACAAAACGCGTTTCAACGGGAACGGCATATTCTCAACGAAAACCATCTATGAGGTTTCACCGATGCCAGCGGATGCCGATTTTCCCGCTCTTGTCTGCAAATATTCTTCCATATCTTTTTCGCTCCGGAATCCGCCCGCCGGCGCTGCGGGAATCTACATAGATTTTTCCAGGTTTCCAATTGAAAATACCTCGACTGCCGCCTACAAAAAAATATGCTCAAGCGAGTTTCCTTACAGGACTGTCCAGCGATATTCAAAATCAAAAGAAAATTTCTACTATAGGATTCTCCAGACTTTGAAAATTTGCCGGTATCCCCCTGTTTCCATTTCAAAAGAAGATTTATAACGCGGCAAATCCGCCTTCCCCAACGCGGCGGCAAATACGCATTCAATAGCGCTGCAAAACGCGGAGATTATGCCGCCATAAAAACCGGCCCCCCCCAAGACGTATGTTTAATTGTAATGGCTGAGATTTGTGCAAAATATGAGTTTCCCCGTATGCGCGCTTGAAATGCGCATGCGGGAACAAACAAAAGCTATCTTTTAACTACAGGAACTCCCATTTCTAATATAGTTGAGAAAAGTGATAAAAGTTCCTGCAGCTTGCGTTCGTCATCAAGTCTTATTTTTGCGCTGCCAAATGTTCCCGCTACGCGGAGACTATAGTATCTTGAAACATCTCCCTTCTTGTTTACGTTGACGGAGACCTCCGGCGCCACGCTCAATACCGAACTTAGCGGATATTCAAATCGGCGCATATGCTGAATCCAAAATAAAGGCGACAAATATTCTAAAAAAGATTTTGCCGCAACTCCGCCTCCAGGAAACGAGAATTTATCGTTTTCGACGTCGATTACAACCCCAGGAATTTCCGCTTTAACAGTGAAGAAGAAATATATCGCGCCTACAATCAAAAAAATCAATATTGGCAGATTTTCGGACGACACATTTTTTACAAAATAATAGACTCCATAAATAAATAAACATTCTATTATAATAAATAATAAAACTGTTTTTGGGTTTTTTACCGTATAATTACGCTTAATAACACTGTTTTTTGAAGTATCCATATTCATAGTTTTTTTGAATTGTTGCTGTAGTATAAATGGACTGGCGTTCCGATTTTGAATTAAAAAAAATTTTTACATTAAAGATTGGAACAAAAGCATAGACTTCGACTTTCCAATTTAAATTTACGAATTTCGGTTTTTCTCTTTTTGACTTCTCAGTTTGCGCTCTATATCCAAGGCGATTTTTCTATGGGAGGGTGTTTTCTGAAGAGCATTTATCGCTTTATACGCCCTTTTTAGCTCGCCGATTATATTTTCGTCATCGTCTGCGTTCTCGCACTTGCTGTTTTTATTTATGTTTTCTTTCATCGAAAAACTCTTTCATTAATGGATCTTCGGAAATTACTTCCCGCAATTTTTTTGTTATTCTATAAACAGAATTGTTTATCACATTCGGAGAAACGCCCAATTCCTCGACAACCTTTTCAACATCTACATCCTCTAACTTTATCATTTCGAATGCGGTACAAGTTCTCGGATCAAAGTTGTGCCTTATCGACATATAGGCGTCCAAAACAACAGATTCTTTAAAAGCGCTCTGTTCTTCCTCGGCAAGTTTTGCGTTCAAGCTTTCCTGGGCAATAGATTCGGCCATAGTTTTAACCTCGCCGCCGTCCTCGTCTATTGAGTCCGTCTTAAAATTGTCGACGTTTTTTCTGAGGTAATCAACAACCCTGCGGTCGCAAATAGTTTTCAGATAGGAACGAAACCTTGATTTCTTAGGATCGTATAATTTCTCGTTAAAAATTTTATTTAGAGAAACCACAACGTCGCTTACAACCTCGTCGATTATATTATTTGGGACGGAGTAAACTCCGTACTTAAAGAAGGAATTACCCACCATAATTTTAATCGGCGCATGGTACAAATCAAAGAACCTGCGCCAAGTTGAATTCCATACGGAAATCTTCTCCGTAGCGACAAGTTGTTCAATAATCGTCTTTGGTGTTTTGGGAATAAACATGATTTGCCTATACAAAAATATTCGCAAAAAATTTCTGAAAATCACTTTAAACTCTTTAAATAATTTTCATAAATTTCGGAAACATATTGCTTGTACTGCTCATCGCCATTCACTGCGTCTTTCAGTTCTTCCAAAACAGTTAATTCATCGGGCAACCCCATTCTTGCGTTTCGCCATTCAAACAAAGCAAGCTTTATTTCTCCATCTCTGATTTCCTTCAATTTTTCTCCGCCAGAATGAGTTATCGATTCTGGGGATTCTTTCCATTCCCTTAAAAACTTCTCGTTTGCGATTGCAATAACCTGTTCCTCGGTCTTTTCCGCAAGAGCTTTTGATTTTTCTAGGTTCTTGCTCCACTCGTTTAAAACGGATTGCTTGCCTGCTTTCCAAGTATTAATGTCCTCTATAAAAAATCCGCCCGAATGAAATCCGTTCTTTTTTATTTTCAGATATATTTCGTCGGGAATTTTATATTCTGCGCGGTTGGCATAAGAGACATTATCCGGTGAAATTCCGGTTCTAAACTTCCCTGCCAATAAAAAAGCAACAACCAAGCACACTGTACATAGTGCTATGGCAAAAAACGTTTTTTTTGAATTTATTTTAGATTTAGGCTGGGCGTTGTAAGTTTTGGAACTCTCAAAGTCGTCCGAAAACACGGCGTCTTTAAAAGCTTTCAACGACACATACCTGTCTGCCGGATTCTCCGAAATTGCGCGCAATATGCACCTATGCCAATGCAACCAGCGTTCCCTATCCCGCTCCGGCACTTCTTTTTCCGGAAATCTATATGCGGGGCGACCCAACGTGTCGGGAAGATTTCCAGATATCAAAGTATATAATGTGGCTGCAATTCCATATGCGTCGGGATTTCCGCCTTTATTTACATACCAAGACGGAGCAATGTAAAGAGGCGTGCCAATATTCGAAAGAGAGCGAACATCTTGTTCCACAAGCCCAAAATCAGCAAGCTTTGCTTTCCCGCAAAAAAACAAGACGTTATCCGGTTTTATGTCGCGATGCAAAAGTTTGTTTTCCCCAAGGACAATTGCGGCATCAAAGACAGGAGAAATCATATCCAGAATTTCGGAATGCGAGAACCACACAGTTGAGGAGCCTTCAAGTTTTCTTTCTATCAAATTTTGCAGGGACTTAGGTTGCCATCTAAAATCTTCCGGCTGAAAATTTTCGTCTAAAGAATCCGCCAGCGGAGTACAATAATAAAGAAATTCTTTTGTAGAACCGAAGTCGATAATCTCGACCATATTATTTCTATCCGAAATATTTAAATATTTTTCTAAAGCTTTTCTTTCGCGTTCAATACCTTTTGAGGCTATGATTTTTAGAGCCAGATATTCGGCGCGATTTTTTAATTTTGCAAGATAGACCGTTCCGTACCCTCCCTCGCCGATTCTACGTATTATTTCATAGTTCGCAATTTCAGATAAGTCAGACATTTTATTCTTTTTAATACATACTTTTCACAGCCAAAATATTCAAGTCTGCCATAATTTAGGCAATACAAGAAAAATTCATATTAAGATTTTACCACAAGAATGCCATTAGAAAAACATAACAATTATAAAATAAACAAATTAGTGTTAAATTATATACTCTATTATAGATTGATTATGTTAACACCTATATAATTATAAGAATAAGAATCTGGCTTTATTAAATTAATATTTCTGCATTAAAAAGTTATACATCTATAAAAACACGGTAATGTCCGACACAGAATTAAAATTTTTTTAATGCCTCAGCGTCAAATAAATTTTCTATACGCAAGTATACCCATTTTTATAATGGCGAAAACATTTCAGCAGTAATTAGTAGTGATTATATTATTTCGGTCGATTCACCCATAATACTTGAGTCTGGCTTAAATCTCGATATTTTGAAAGAAGAATACCATTTTTTTGTAGCAAATTCATCGCTAATTATAAGCACAGACTTCAATAATTAGATAATTATTTTGCTTGGGGATGAAGCATCGCTTGCGTTTGAAGACATCCCAAACCACCAGTGTATGCATGCATGCTTATTGCCGATAATTGCGCTTGGATTTGCGCTTGTATCCTAAAAAAGGGTTGAAAAGAAAATGGCTCTATTTGATTTGCCGCATATTGGTAAAAATATTTAGTTTTTTTAATGCAACGGAGAAGCAGATAAAATGAT
>FR901593.1:0-3677 GCA_000438015.1 Coraliomargarita sp. CAG:312
TTTGCAAATATGCCATTTTATTTCCTTCTATCAAGTAAATTCTATTTATCTTTCTGCTTTTTTTAACTTGTTAGCGATTTCCAATTTGTCGACCAATCTATATCGGCGACTCTCTTTTACTTTTCGCAATGTCATTTTCAACGTATCTTTTCCCAACCCGCTTCGTATTATCTCGGTCTCGCTTAAATTACGGTATTTCAATAAACACACACTGAGCGCCCATGCTGTAGCCATTTTTACGTAATAGTTTTCAGGTTCTTTTATAAGCAATAATTCCAAGACTCTTTCTATATATTCATCATCTACATATTTTGAAAGCATCGAAACTGTAGCATACCTACGGATAAATGGCTCTCCAGACTTTTGGCACGATTCCAAAAATTTAAAGTAAATAGGGCGTTGGGCTTCCAGAATTTTTATCCCCATTGAAAAGCTGTCGCATATTCCCCAATTCTTTATTTTTGGCAAAAATCCCTTTATTAAATCAACTCGTTCATTGATTTCGCATTTTGCCGATCCTATTACAAATCCCTGGAGCATTATTTCTTCATACCAATAACTTTTGGCGTATTTTAAATACTTGCGCCAGTCCCCGCGGCAAAGCTCTTTAGAATATTTTTTTATCAAAGGAAGCCTTACTCCAAGTATTCTTGTATCCGGAGGCAATAGCGAAAGAGAAAACTTGCGGTACTCTTCTTGGCTGTTGTCTATTAAGAACTTCCTTACCGTTTCATTTATTTTCATCGCAATAAAAATATCCTAAAAAAAAGGCACTCCCATGAGTGCCCTTTTATCAATTTTATACTAATCCTTTTAGCATTCCGTAAAAATACATCGGCTTTAATACATACACTTTCAGCAGCCATGCCACCCACTGCTCGTGCGACATATCAAGCAATGACAATGGGAATGATATCTTTTCTTTTTTATTATAGTCAAACTCGCACATTATTATATGCCCATAGTCTGTTATAATGGGGCATGCTGCATATCCGTCGTATTTTTCAGCAGGCGCCCTACCCTCCATTAACGCTATCAAATTCTTGGCGGCAATTGGAGTTTGTTTTCTTATGGCTGCGGATGTTTTACTTGTGGGAATTCCGGCTACGTCTCCAAGAGAAATTATATTGGGATATTTTTTATGGACTAGAGTTTCTTTGTCGACCATCGCCCATCCTTCTTTAGCCAAGCTGCCTTCAGTCCATGACAATCCGGATGCCTTTACAAAATCTGGAGCTCCCATAGGAGGCAAGAAATGCATAAAATCATAAGATTCAACTATCGGAGTTGCGACTTTTTCCACAACCTTTTCTTTTTTCCCGTCTGTTCCAACCTTCTCTTTTACTACTTTCTCAACTTTTTCCAAATAAGCTTTTTTGGCAGATGTATCTATGCCTTTTACGCGAACGTTGCAATTTAGATTTATATCGCGTTCTTTATATATTTCTAAGAGGCGTGGAGTGAAATACGGCACATCGTAAAGTTCGCTGCTGGCAGTATAGAAATTAAATTGAAGGTTTTGCCGAGTTCCACGTTTTCGGCTTAAATGTTCAGTTAATAAGCAGATTTTCTTTGGGGCTCCTCCGCATTTATGTTTAGTATAGGTATCGGTGTATATGCCTTTGCCGCCCTCTTTTACAAATTTCTGACCTCCATCCCATGTTTTAATAGCTCCTTCATGTATATACATGCAATGGGCGTCACCAACGCCAAGGTTTTTATAGTCTATACCTTCCACACCATTCCAATTAAGTTGGAGTCCAGGCGCTAAAACCATAAAATCATATCCTACAGAACCGTTTTTTTGGGTATAAACGAGGCGATTATCCGGGTCTACTGCAACAACCGAGTCTTTTATCCATTTTGCTCCAGATGGAATGCAGTCTTTCTGCGCCTTATATACTTCGTCTTTATCATAGACTCCTGATGCAATGAGAGTAAAACCAGGTTGGTAATAATGGGTATCGCTGGGATCTATTATTGTTATATCTGGCGTTCTCAACCAGCGCAATAGGCGCGCGGCCATGCTTATTCCAGCACAACCTCCGCCTATTATGATTACTTTTGCCTTTGCGGAACTTGAAAATGCGTATGCAGACGTTACGCCCGTTGCAGTTGACAATCCAAAAGCCGCCGCGAGTTTCAAGAACTTGCGCCTATCTATGCTGTTGCCAAATGCCTTTGATATTTCCTTATTTAGATCTTCCACTTTCTTAATGCGACGTTTCTTATAATATTTCAGTATTTCGTGTTTAAACTTAATGACATTACCAAAGGTATTTATCCCGTCAACTATTTACTAGTCCGGAATAAATTATTTTCTCGATACTTGACATAATGATTTATCGGCAATTTATTTTACCATATGAAGTTTGTAGTTTATGGCTAAATTTTGAGCCGTAAGAAATAGCAATATTATAAAAAACAAAAATTATTAACGCAAATGGACCAGATAAAAAAAACTGCAGTATTTGTATTATCGATGCTTTTCATATTTTCTTCGGTTTTCGCATCCGAACCCAACATTGACGACATTGAGCTTTACCTTATAAATGTTGATGTCCAGCGGCATTTTAGTTTCGGGAATTGGAATTCTCGCCAACACTTAATGTTGCGCGTGAAAGCTGGGGAATTTGACGGCTGGGGAGAAACTGTTTTAAGTATAAACAACCCGAATGTCGATTTGGATAAAACTGCAGGCGATATGAAAAAGGCTGTAGGGAAAACGCCATCCGAAGTTTTAAAAGAAATGCAATCCAACCGCAAATATCTATCTTGGCATCCTTTTGAGGCGCTTAACATGGCACTGTGGGACATTAGGGGAAAATGCGAAAATAAACCGGCTGTGAGGCTTCTTGGATTAAATCAAAACTCTCCCGTAAACGGAATGTTTTGCATATTGGAAAACGACCCCTCCAAACTCGCAGCAAAAGCCGCAATTGCAAAAAAGGACAAGCTTGTAAATTTCATTAAATTAAAAATTTTTGGGGATATCAAACTGGATTGCGATCTGGTTTCCACGCTGAGAAAATCAATGGGAGAAAAGTGTTTTATCGTTGCCGATGCCAACCAAGGGTACAAAAATTTCTCTGATTTGCAGAATTTGTCGGACACCCTAAAACATTTATCCGACGCTGGGCTTGACGCGCTGGAAGACCCAGCCGACTTGTCGGATTCAGAATTTGTCGAGTTGCAAAATAAGTGCCGGGCTTTCGGACTTTCGCTAATTCCGGATGTAAATTTGCGTCCGTCCTGGCGTGCGCTTGAGGAATCTCCCAAGGGGATGGGCGATTTTTACAATCTCCACCCTGGGTGCATGGTAGATCTTAGCGACATGGCGAAACTGGCCAATAAGATAAATTCCTGGAATACCCGAATAATGATTGGAGACGACAGTTTAATTGGAGCAGCCTGCACCGTTTACCAGCAAATAGCGATAGCTTGCGGGGCGGCTTGGGTCGAAGCTTTAGAAAAGCCCCAAGAATCTACCGTATTTGAGGATTGCGTATTGGAAAAAGCCACTTACCGCCAACAGAACGGCTTGTACGCAGTAAAGCCCGATATTGCCGGCTGGGGGCTTAAAGTCGATTCCGACGCCCTAAAAAAGAAATGTGCGCGTTGGACATCAACCGCCTTAAAAAACGAGCGATAGCAAAAAAACCGCCGGGGAACGGCGG
>FR901593.1:3689-12214 GCA_000438015.1 Coraliomargarita sp. CAG:312
GGGGAACGGCGGTTTTTTTGCGCTTGTGAAATTGGTTAAAATTCAAAACCAATTTGTCCCGAAATTACATGTATATGCGCGTAATAGTCGCCGCGCAAAGTGCTTCCCACAGATGCTTCGTATCTATCCATGCTGCTGTCCAATACAAAGATGTAGGAGTATGCTATGTCGAAAGTAAACGGGCCGTATTTATATCCTGCGCCGCACGAAGCCCAAAATCTGTCGGAACACGGGATTCTGGCGGTGCGGTCTTGCGCGGATCTAACTGGGCTTTCATCGTAGCATCCGCCGACGCGCAGCGTCAGCCCTTCTATTTCTTCCGGATAGTAATGAATTCCGAAAGATATGCGCGAAGTATCTTTCCAGTTTTCCGGTATAGCCGGAGCGCCTATGCCTTCAACTTTCAATTCGTCAAAAACAGACCACCGCGTAAAGCAGTAATCAACCATGACTGCAAATTCAGAAAGACAACCGCGCAAGCGCTGGTATAGGCCGACAGTAAAGGTGTCCGGCATATACATGTCGGCCGATATGGATGCTGTTTTTATATCGTTAAAATGCTGGGCTCCGGTAAGGTCGTGGTAAACCGAGCTTCTCCAGGAAAATCCGAATCTTCCGTCTTCGGCATACTTGATGGTGAATCCTGCGTTTCCGCCTACACCCCAACTTTCTCCGGTAAGGTCCATCATCCCGTAGGGCGTATACTGGCTCAATGAACAATATGCAAATTGTCCGCTTATTCCGGCTCCAATAGAAAGCCAATCGGTAATCTGGTATGCTATGCTGGGATTAACGTCGGTAGTGTAAAGGTAGCTGCGCTCAGCCTGGTATTTCCCGAACCAATTGGTGTTATATTTAGATTCCAATCCGTATGGCGCCGTTACGGACAAAGTGACCGTAAAATCTTCGGACAAACGGTGCGCTACATAAAAATTCGGGACAAGCTCGTTTGTTCCGCAAGTTCCGTGGTTGTCTGTGCCGGGAATGGCCGGCGTTGAACCGCGGTTGTTAACGCATAGTGTTGGAACAACTATGGATAGAACCGAATCCACTCGGGTTTTTCCAACGTCCAATCCCATAAAAGACGCAGCCGACGGATTCCAAAACGCCGCAGATGCGTCGTTGTTTGCGTTTACAACCGCTCCCGCCATAGCCGTGCCCATATTTGAGGCGCCCTGCTCTATTATTTGGTATCCGGCAGCAAAAGCCCCGGAAGCCAGTGCCGATACTCCAAAACCGGCCAGTATTGTTTTTAATTTTCCCATATTTTAACTAGTTTAAAAATTTCAAAAAAATGAACAAACGTTCACAATCAGTTAAAGCGCAAGAAAAATGAACGCGCGTTCATTGTCAAACAAAAAAATACACCCCCTAACGCGCTATTTGATTAAAGATGCACAAATATGTTGAAAGACACGCGACAATACTTTTTTATCCTGGACAAAAAACTGCAATATTTTATGCCGTCAGACACAAAAGATAAGATATTAAAAACAACCTTCCTGTTGCTTTTGGAAAAGGGCTACGACAAAGTTCTCGTAAGCGACATCCAGAACGAGCTAGGCATATCGCGCGGGCTGCTTTACCGCTATTTTAAAGGCAAAGACGAACTCGTATATACGGCGTGCAAAGAGTATTTCTACAACAGGTATTTTGACGGCGTAGACTACGATAAAATATCTCTGAAAGACTTTTTTGAGCATGCCGCAGATGCAGTCATAAAAATAACCACAATGGACGGCAAAAATATCGACATGCTTAAATATAACACCCTTTATTCTGCATTCATTCAAGGCCAGCCCAAGTTTAAAAGTTTTGTGCTTTTGGAATTTGACAAGGCGCGCAAAGTAATTCGAAACGCAATAAAAAAGGGGGAAATAAAAAAACTTCCTGAAAATTTTGTCGGCGCCACGATTCTCGCAATTCTAGGAAGGACAAGCTACATTACATCGACCCCCTCCCGGGAATATGTGCGCGGCCGCATTTTAAGCGACATACAGCAATTTTATGAACTCATAAAAAAATAGGGGCTCTATTTCTTTTTAATTAAAAAAAAGTGCAGCTTCCTAAAGTTGCCGTAATTATAAACGCCTATGGCAAATCGCCTATGGCAAATCCCCAAAGTTAGGGAAATATTCTTTTTAGCATGTCTTTAAGGCTGTCGGTTATCTTCGGATTCCCGTTTGAATCGAGGACAACAAACCGCCTGCATTTGCGCTTTAACTGCGATGGATTGTATTTGACTATTTCTATCTCGCCTTCCTTGGCGCCGGGTCGCGGATCTTTTATGCGCTCAAACTTCTGGGGGAGCCCATACCAAGTGAAATAAATATCCCAACCGCAGGTTTGACCGCCGCTATCGACAAGAGCGGGATATATTTTTACAAAATCCGGAGTGGATTTAGTGTAAACGCGCACAACATACGCCGTGGGCATAGACGTTATATACGATGCAAATCCACTGTTTATCTTTCCGCTTTTTGCGTCGTAAAAGAAGGCAAGAGGGTCGAATCCGACTAAATTTAATCCGTTATAGTTGCCGAACAAGTTTTTTTGCTTATACCTCTTGGTTTTATACCATGAATTAAAAGAGTCGCTCAAGCGCAAGCCTATCTCAAAATGCAAATGGGCCTGCGGGCGGGCAATCGAATAGCTCGCGCTTCTTCCCATTTTCCCGATGCGCGTCCCGGCGGAGACCTTTGAACCGATGGAGATTTTGGGATCTATTTCAGACAGGTGGGCATAAAGGGTGTAAACCTCCACGTCGAAATCTTTATGCGAGACCGCCACATATCTGCCGTACCCGCTGTTTCCCGCTATTTTGTTAACCATCTTGACTTCCCCGTCCATGGCGCAATAAATGTCGTCCAAAGGCTCGCCCCTCCTATCGCGGCGAACCGGTTTTATGTCAATGCCTTCATGGAAGCGCGTTCCGTTGTTTCTAACATCCCCAAAAGCTCCGCTCATTGGATTTCCGCTGACGGTAGGCTGCAAAAAGGCCTCAGGGGACTTCCCAAGCGCAAAATCTTTTGATTCCGTAGGCCAGACGAGATTCGCAAACGCGCAAGCGCCAAACAGCGTCAAAGCGCAGGCTGTCGCGAAGAAAATTTTCATTCCCATCAAGTTTATTAAAATTAATTTTCTACCAAGAATTTACCTCGTCTTTTATTTCATTGATGGTTTCAATCGCCATATTCATCTCGTCCACTAGCTTTTGCAAATCGTCTTCTAGTGGGATTTCAGGAGTCACAAATATTTTTCCGTCGTTTATAGGCATATCTATCCTGCGCAAACCTATGACATTCCCATCGTATTTTACAACAATGTATCCCCCCATATTGCTTGCAGTGGCTTGGAATAAGCGCTTTGCCCCGCGGGAATTGCATATGAAATAGAATCCGCGCATAGGCTTTCCGTCGGGAAGAGTGACTTCGGCGACATGGACTTTCTGCAAATCCCCGTTATACATAAAATGGTTTGTGTCCGTCATAACAGAAACGGTGCTGATTGGCATTACCTCTAGAGTCCTGTTTGAGGCAAGGGCGTTAGCCCTTTCGCTGCCTGAATGAAAAGTTATAAGCTTTTTTACCGAATCATCGTCGCTGCACGCGCACAATGAAAATGCCAACAAGCCTAAAAACGCCGATTTGAGAAAATTTCCAATCATATTATTATAGCTCCGAGTTGATTTTGTATTTTTAATATAAGATCTTCGTCGAGATTTTTTTGAGGAACGTCAAACTCCCGTTTGGTCGCTGCGTGTATATACTTTTGAACGCCGTTGCGCGGCCTCCCGACAGGGCGCAAAATGCGCTTGCGTTCCAACAAAAGCCCCAGCATTTGTTTGACGACATCCGATTCGTCCATTTCGACATTTGACTGTTCGTCAAAAAGCGATATGAAAAAATCTTCAGAACTTGCCAAAGCCATTTTGCGCGCGGCGCGTTCGTCGGCATCCGGGGCGTCGCTGACCACACGCTCCCACCAGCCGATAACCTTGCCGTTTATTTTAGAGGCGTCAAATTCGTCCTTATGCACGTCAATTCTGTCAAGATTTCCAAGCTCGTCGACAAACACGGCGCAAACTACGCAGTCTCCAGGTTTTATTTCCCTCCCGGAGATTGCGGATTTTTTCGCTAAAGTTTTTATCTGCCAATCGAGCATGCGTAGAGATTTATTTTGAATAAATTTTCGAACGGCGCATTTTTTGCAAGCGTTTAGTTCGCGATATTAAAAATTTGTCATTCGTCCTCAAGCTGATAGTTTTTATTGCGGGCGGTTGGGCCTCCAGCGCGCAGCCATGCGTTCACGAACATATCCAAATCGCCGTCCATTACGGCCTGCAAGTTTCCCGTCTCGGCGCCTGTGCGCAGATCTTTGACCATCTGGTAGGGTTGGAAAACATAGCTGCGGATTTGGTTTCCCCAGGCTATTTCACCCTTGTCTCCGTAAAACCTGTCCATTTCGGCTCTTTTTTGGTCTAAAAGCTTTTCGTAAAGGCGGCTTTTTAAAATCTTCATTGCCGTGGCCTTGTTTTTATATTGGGAACGCTCATTTTGGCAAGCGACCACTATTCCAGTGGCAAGATGCGTTATGCGCACGGCGCTGTCGGTTTTATTTACTTTTTGCCCTCCCTTGCCGCTTGAACGGTAGGTGTCTATTTTTATTTCGTCTTCTTTTATTTCCAAATCAATATCGTCCTCAACCTCGGCTATGACATCCACCGAAGCGAACGACGTATGCCGCCGCTTGTTGGAATCAAAAGGGCTAATGCGCACCAGCCTATGGACTCCGCGCTCGGCCTTGCAGTATCCGTACGCATTGGGGCCTATTACTCTAAATGTGACTTTTGATACTCCGGCTTCTTCCCCATCTTGAACGTCTTCTATTTCAACCGAATACCCGCGGCGTTCTGCCCACCTCAAATACATTCTAAAGAGCATTTCAGCCCAATCGCAGCTTTCGGTGCCTCCTGCGCCGGCATGTATTGTCACAATCGCGTTGTTTGCGTCGAGCGGCCCGTTCAAGAAGGATTCTATTTCTATCTTGTCCAAATGCCTGCGCAGCTTTTCAGTCTCGGCAGCAAGTTCGGCAGCAAGTTCTGGGTCGTCGTCCGACTCGTCCGCTAGTTCAAAAAGGGCGTTTAAGTCTTCTACCTTTTTCTGAAGCTCCAATTGCGGCGCCACCAAATTGCGCAAACGAGCAAGCTCTCCTACAACCTTTTGCGCGGCTGTTTGGTCGTCCCAAAACGTCGGCGACGCCATTTGGGACTCGAGTTTTGCTATATCTTCCCTTCGTTTAGGGACGTCAAAGAAACCTCCATAAATACCCGGCGCGCTTATTTATGCTATCGGCGGCCGATTTAACTTCCATATCTACTATCATAATTAACGGAGTTTTTCTTATTTGGAAGACATTATCAATACAAAAAAGCTTGAAAAGACAAATAAGTTGACGATACTTAGCGCAAATAAGTTGTTTTTACTGCAACGATTCGCATGAGCGGGTCAACTTAACAATAAAATTATCATACACATGCCAGAAGATAACACAAATATTCCGCAAGACGCTTCGCAAAATCCGTCAGCCAACAATATCCCACATCCCCCCAAAGCGGTAATGGAGCACACTCCTACCCTTCCCAAGGCCCAGCCAATTTCCACTAGCCAGAATACGCAGGCAGCGGCTCCAAAAGTATCAATAGACCTTCCAAAGGCCGCAGCAGCTCCCAAAGCTGCTTTTGACCTTCCAAAGTCTTCCCCTGTGGCAGCACCAAAGCCTCGCATCTCGGCGGCGCCTATTCCGCCGCAGCCTATTGCCTCCAAGAGCGATTCAGTGTCTGTCGGGGCAATAATCATTGATGTTGCGGCGGCAGCGGTCGCGGTGGCTTTTGCAGTAATGATTGTTTTGGATATTTAGTAAAAGAGAAAGGCACTTATTTGTATGTCAGATAAAGTCATTCATTTGAATGCGTCAAATTTTGACGCAACAATATCAAGCTCAAAAGTATCCCTCGTTGATTTTTGGGCGCCATGGTGCGGCCCATGCAAAATGTTGGGGCCGACAATCGACGCCCTTGCGGACGAAGTTGGAGATACTTACCAAATCTGCAAGCTAAACACGGACGAATCTCCGGAAATCGCGCAAAAATTTGGCGTTTCATCTATTCCAACCATTATATTTTTCAAGAACTCGCAGATGGTCGGAGCCGCTAGAATGTCTTCAAAAGACGCTTTAAAAGCAAAACTAAAAGAATTTGCATAAAAGTTATAAAAAACTCCCGCTTTTAAAGCGGGAGTTTTTTTATTTAATAAAATATGGGGAATTCGCATTTACCGCATTCAAAAGCGGGAACCTAGCGCCGAGTTGGTTTTATAAAAAACTAAATACCCAAGAAAGGTATTATTTTGCAATTTTTGGCAATCCGTCTTCCCAGATAATTTCAACATTGGATAAAAACCAATTTTTGCCTCCATTGTCGTTGCCCTGGTAGAATAGATAAGTTTTCCCGTCTGGTGCCGCAAATATATGCGGATGGCCGGATTCGCTGCTATTCCACTCTCCTGGGCGTCCATTTGGAAGTATCGGAGCGTCGAAGAGCCGTTTAAAATTTACGCCGTCATCGCTTACGGCAACGTTTATCTGCTGCGGATCGTTGTTGTATCCGCCAGCGTAAAACATATAGACCTTGCCTCCGCGGACAATGGCTGAGGCGGCCTCTATGCATTTAGTCTCCCAAGGCAGCTCAGGCTTAAGAATGGGGCCGCTCTTTGAAAGGTGCCTCCATGTGCCGCGCCCAAATGTGGATTCTTCGTCGGTCTCGGCGACCCCTTGCATTTGTATTTTTCCTGTCGCGTCGCGCGTGGCAAAATACATCAAATATTTTTCACCAAACTTTACGACCTCAGCGTCTATTGCCCTTCCATTATTCCAGTCTCCGTCCGGGGCAAATACGGGATTGGACGGGTTTCTGACAAAATTGACTCCGTCTGCGCTCCAAGCGTGGCATATGCAATCATTTGGAAAGTTGCCGTAAGTCTGGTAAAAGAGATGGACAACGCCGTCGCGAATTACGGCTCCAGGAGCGCAAATGCCGTTTTTTTCGCATTCGTTTTCTGGAATTATCTCGCCGATTTTCTTCCAATCCCTAAGATTTGAGCTTTCGGCTATTCCAATTCCCCAACCTTTTATTTTTGCCGATTTTTCCTTGTCTGAATAAGGCGGAATGGAAAAGTACATAATGTATCTTCCGCCAAAGAAAACCACATGGGGATCCTTTGAGAAAGGGATTCCCGTACGCGACGAATCAGCGTAAATCATTGCGCCTTCCGAAGCTTTTTTTGCCGCGGACGGGTATTTTGAGAGGTCTACAATATCGCAATCCCCAACTGTTCGAGCGCAAAAAGACTCAGGCGAAGATTTCAGCGAGCAACCGCAAATAAACGCCCCGAAGCACAACGCGCAAGTTGCATAAAAAAAACGCATTATCATATGCTTGTGGATAATGTAAAAATTTTTATATTCAATAAAAATCCTAAAATAAAAGCTTGAAGGCAATAAAAGTTTTTCCAAGTTTATAAACGTGCGATACATTACCGCAATAATATTGGCCGTATGCATATCGATAAATTCCTTAGCCGGGACAGTCGGGATGCTAGTTTTATGCCTGCACGAAAACTTCGTCCATGTAAATTTTAACGCGCGCCATTTTTGTTGCCAAAGCGCGGGCTGTTTGGAATTTGAAGCCAATGCCTCAAAAAATACTACAGAATCATGTTTTAAGTGCTTGGATATTTTAATAGAGTCGAAAAACCCGCAAAATGCGCCCGTCCATACTCTAAAAATTCCCCCGTTAAAAATATTTAGCCATCTTATTCCGCCTGAAAAGCCTAGGATTATTTTAGTGGAAAACAGATTTGAAGAATTTTTGCGCCATCATTTAGAGCCCTCAGTTTGCGGGCGAACGCGCAATGATATTCCGCTTACAATTTGATTGTGCAGCGATAGAATTTTTACGGGGCGCCGCAAATATGGATGCGCCAACCGCGTGCAACATCAAAAATTATAAGTAATATGAAAAAATTTTTAACGGCTATAATTTGCCTGCAATGCCTGCTTTTAGACGCAGCGCAAAAAAATCCCGAGCTTAAGCTGTCTCGAGAAGCTTCTGTAGAATTTGCGCTAAAAAACAATCTCGACCTTAAGGCGGTAAAAGCCGGCATAGACGCAGCAAGAGGTAGGGCGAGCCAATCCGGCAGGCTTGACAATCCAGTTGTCGGAGCCGAATACGGCAACGATATGCTTTTTTCCGATGAAGGAGAATACAGCGCCCGTGTGGAAATATCGCAAAGATTTCCGCTGTTTGGAAGGCTTGCAAAAGAAAAGAAAATTGGGAATTTGGATATAAAGCTGGCGGCTTTAGAATACGAAGAGGCTCGCAGGCAATTGGCGCTTCAAGTTGAAACGGCCTATATAGACGCGGCCGAAAAATACGCCGCAGCCGCAGCCAAGAGGGAAATTTTAAG
>FR901593.1:12226-17320 GCA_000438015.1 Coraliomargarita sp. CAG:312
TTTTAAGAGCGTCGGACAAATTGGCGGCGGCTCTCAAAGACGCCTCGGGCAAAGCGGAAATATCGCAATTGGAAGCAAGCCGAGCCCAAAGCGAATCGGCAAAACTTAAAATAGAAATTATGCGCGACGACGTCGAAGCCGCAACCGCCCTAGCCCGTTTAAAAAATCTGCTTGGGCTAGATTCCGAAACGCAAATAAAGCTTGCCGACAAGCTTTCTGAAATTCCCATTTCCCCAAAAGAGTTTTCGCCAGATGTTCTGGAATCCCGCCCCGACTGGCTTATGTTCTCTCTTGCTGCGGAAAACGCAAACGCTCAAATAGCCCTAGCAAAGGCCGGAAGATTTGAAGACATAGAGGTTGGATTGTTTTTCGAAGCCAATACATCAATAGACGAACCCGTAGGGAAATCGCGCGAAAAAGCTCTCGGATTAAGCGTGTCGGTTCCCCTTCCCCTAAATTCATTCGACGGAACAATAAACGAGAAACTCGCCCTGCGCCGCCAGGCCCAAATCCGTTCCGCCTCAAAAGAAAACCAGATACGTTCGGAAATATACGTATATAGGATGCGCGCCCGGAAGTACTCGAAAATTTTGAAAAGCTACAAGTCCGAAGTTGAGAATCCCAATAAAGACATCTACACCCAATATATTGCCGCACGAAAAAACGCCCAAGCAGACATCTCTGAAGTTTTCGGCGCGTGGCAGACAAATTTGCAGCTTAAACTCATAAGGATTTCAATTACCGCCGAACAGGCCAGAAATTCCGTATCCCTAAAATACGCACTAGGAGTGAATAAAAATGAAAAATAGAAAACTTTTTACCTTTATTGCTTTAATGTTCTGCGCGTGCATGGCAATTGCCCAGCATGAGAATTGCAACCATGGCGACGCTCCCGACGCGTCGTTGCAGTCAAAAATTTCAGACTTTGTGCAAGTTGACGAAATGTCTTCCCACGCGATAAACTTAAAAACTGCAAAAGCCGAAGCCAAAAACATAAATAAAATCGTCACTGCCATAGGGAAAATCGAAAACATCCCCTCCCATGTTTTTGCTGTATCGTCTAGAATTGCCGGAAGAATCGCGGAACTTTACGTTTCTCCCGACATGCGCATAAAGAGAGGCGATCCCGTATGCAAAATAGAAAGCCTCCTGCCGGGAAATCCACCTCCTTCGATAATCTTAAAATCTCCTTCTGACGGCATAGTAGAATCTCTGAACGCGGTGAGCGGAAGCCCTGTGGAACCGAATGTTGAAATAGCGCGCATAGCGGATGTATCAAAGCTTTATGCAGCGGCAAGCGTATTTGAACGCGATATCGGCAAGCTCAAGCTTGGCGCCTCTGCCAGGATAAAGCTCGAAGCTTTCAAAGACAAAACATTCACCGGGCGCCTGGTAAAATTTGGCTCTAAAATTTCCGACGGCGAAAATACCCTTCCCGTGTATTTTGAATTGGAAAATCCAGGCGGGATAATAAAAAACGGAATGAGAGGAATATTCTACATTACCGAAGCTTCGGAAAGCGCAGCCCTAACCGTTCCCCGCAGCGCCGTAATAGGGGATTCCGGCAGAAAATTCGTATTTGTGGAAAAATGTCCAGAAGATAAAATCTACGAAAAACGGCTGGTGATTGCCGGAAGGATGGACGACCAAAACATCGAAGTGCTGCATGGAATAAATGCAGGAGAAACAGTTGCAACTAGCGGCGTTTACCAATTGCAGTTTATGCCTCCCGCGGATTTGGACTCCCACGGACATTACCACCGGGACAGCGATCTGGAACTTTCTAAAGAAAAGGCGGAAACTGAATCGCCCGAAGCCGCCCCGCAATCAGACTCGCATATTAACACGGAAAGCTCTGAAAAATCTCCAAAAGTAAAAAACGCCGATGATTCCCCCAAAAAGGCGGGCTTAAACGGCAATGCCTGGGAAAAGCTTAAGATTTCAGGATACTTTAATTATCTGCCCTACGCTATACTGGCCGCTTCAATTTTACTAAATGTGGTATTCGCAGCAGCCTACGCGCGCAACAATAAGAAAGACTAATTCCATGAAAATATTTTCGGCAATAATAAAGTATTCCCTCGAGAATAGGTTTCTAATTCTTGTGTGCGCGCTGATAACGGCTTTTTACGGCGCGTATTGCGCAAAGGAACTTCCAGTGGACATACTTCCGGATTTGGATAAAACAATCGCTACCATAGTTGCGGAAGTTCCCGGCATGGCGCCTGAGGAAATTGAAACGCTCGTGAGCATACCTCTAGAAACAGCGCTCAACGGCTTAAACGGCGTGACGCGCGTGCGCGCGGCAAATACGCCGTCTCTTTGCCTTATAACTTTGGAGTTCGACTGGAAAACCGATCCGTATAAAATCAGGCAACTTATTCAAGAACGCTTGCAGTCGGCAATCCCATCGCTCCCGTCAAACGTCCAGCCGATTATAGCGCCGATATCTTCGGTAATGGGAGAAATTATGATTCTCGGGCTTTCCACCGACAATCCGAATGTTTCGCCGATAGACTTGAGAACAATAGCCGACTACACTGTCGCGCGGAGGCTGTCCAACATTTCCGGAATATCGCAAGTTTTATCAACGGGCGGAGGGTTGAAACAATATCGAATAATTCCCGATACTGCAAAAATGGCGTCGCTCGGCGTGACGCTTGAAGAGGTTGAAAACGCGGCTTCCGCCGCCCAATCCAACACAGGCGGGGGCATTGTAAACCGTGGAGGTGTTGAAGTAAGCGTTAGAAATATCGGCAGAAGCGCATCGGTGGACGATATTTCAAACGCGGTTGTAAAAGCGGCCGCCAACGGAAACATTCTTTTAAAAGACGTTGCGGAAGTCCGCATAGACAAGGCCCAATTGCGCGGAGACGCCGCGGTAAACGGAAAACCCGGAATAATTATAACAGTCTCGAAACAGCCGGGAGTGGATACTATAAAAGTGACAAAAGCCTTGGACGCCGCAATTGCGGAAATTCAAAAAGGGCTGCCAGAAAACACCCGTATAAATGTGGTCTACCGCCAAGACGATTTTATTAAAAAAGCCGTGGACAATGTGGAAGACGCCATTGTCGACGGGGCGGTTATGGTATTTGTGGTTCTCTTGGCGTTCTTATTTAATGTGCGCACGACATTCATAACAATAACTGCAATCCCCCTTTCACTGGCAATTGCATTGATTTATTTCAAGCTGACCGGTTCTACAATAAATACTATGACTCTTGGCGGGCTTGCCGTGGCAATCGGAATGCTAGTGGACGACGCCATAGTGGATGTAGAAAATGTTTACAGGCGATTGCGCGAGAATCGGAATTCTCAATCCCCGAAAACGCATTTTAACGTAATATTGGACGCCTGCGTGGAAATACGCGCTTCGATATTCTACGCCACAGCTCTCATAATAATAGTATTTATCCCGACATTCGGATTAAGCGGCATAGAGGGAAAAATGTTCGCTCCGCTCTCCGAAGCTGTGCTTGTGTCGATGGCAGCATCGTTTCTCGTGGCGCTTACGGTAATTCCCGCGCTGTGTTCGCTAATGCTCGGCAAGGTTGGGAATTCGCGCAAAGAACCTATTTTTTCCCGCGCCGCGAAGTGGATCATATCAAAATTTGCGATAGTTCCATCCATTAGGCACCCCCACGCGGCTCTGGCTTTTGCTGCTATGCTGGCTGCTGCCGCATTTGCATTTTTCCCGGTAATGGGCAGAGATTTTATACCGCCTTTAAATGAGGGAAGCTGCCTTCTGATAGTTCAATTGTCTCCGGACAGTTCCATCGACAGATCGAAGGAAATGGGGCAGATAGTTCAAAAAATACTCGCCGAAATTCCGGAAGTCAAAAGCACCGGAATGAAGATTGGCAGGGCGGAAAAAGACGACCATGCGGAGCCTGTAAATATTGTGAAATTTAACATAGATTTCGACACATCAATACATTCCCAGTCCGAGATTCTAAAGAACTTGCGGGACAAGCTGGACCATGTCGCCGGAATAACATACTCCATAGGCCAGCCCATGGCGCACCGCATAGATTATATGCTAAGCGGAACCCAGTCTCAAATAGCCGTAAAAATTTTCGGAGAGGACCTGTCTGTCCTGCGGGAAAAATCCGAGGAGCTAGCAGGCAAAATCAAAAATTTAAATGGCGCAAAAGACGTAAATGTTGAAAAGCAGGCGCAAACCGCCCAAATAAAAATTAGAGTAGACCGGCAAAAAGCGAAACTCTACGGCGTGCAAGTCGGAAAAATCAACGATATTCTCCAAACCATACTTGGCGGAAAGGCAGTGGCTCAAGTTGTGGACAAAGAAGCGATATTTGACGTATTCTTAAGAATGGATGAAGGCCTTATTGCGTCAAAAGACAAATTGGAGGAAATACTGGTTGAAAATATTTCCGGGGAAAAATACCCGCTTTCATCATTTGCTGAAATCGAGAACTCTGCGGGCGCGAACCATATAAATAGAGAAGGATTGAAACGCAGGGTCGCGGTGGGGCTGAATACAAGCGACGGAGACTCTGTGCGTTTGGCCGGTGAAATAAGAGAAATAATCGACCATGACCTAAACCTTCCCGCCGGATACTACGCAAATATTGAAGGACAATTCCAAAACCGAATCGATGCAGGCCGGCGCATCGGAATACTTTTCTGTTTAGCTATGCTGGCAATTTTTGCCCTGCTCTACACGCATTTTAAGAGCGCGGCGCTGGTGCTGCAAATTATGCTTGGCATACCTGCAGCTTTCGCGGGCGGTATTTTTGCAACTTGGTATTTTATCGGAACGGTTTCGGTTGCGTCGCTAATAGGAATGATAGCGCTTTCGGGAATAGCAGCAAGAAACACTATTATGATGATCTCACACTACATCCATTTAATGGAATCTGAAGGGGAAACTTTTGGGGAACACATGATAAAACGTGGAACCTTGGAGAGGGTAAACCCAATTTTAATGACGGCTCTTACGGCTGCTTTGGCATTAATTCCACTGATGTTTAATCCGGAAAGCCCAGGAAAAGAACTCTTGTATCCGGTTTCGGTGATGATTGTCGGAGGCCTAGTGTCTTCAACGCTATTAAGCGTGATAGTCACCCC
>FR901593.1:17325-22423 GCA_000438015.1 Coraliomargarita sp. CAG:312
AAGCGTGATAGTCCCCCCCGCCGCATTCCGGCTATTTGGATGCGCCCCAACTAAAAACGCTTGCATCCGCCAAACGCACAATTAGACCTCCGGCGGCGTGCGGAATTTCCTGCTTGGCAATTTTCATAGCGCACATGCAATGCGCCAGATTATTGCCTTCCAATAATGGCGGCGTAATTGTTTCCGATATGGCTGCTTGCCACGCAAAGTATGCGCTTTGGATTTTCGGGGACAGGGACATCGTCCAATGCCTTTACGCCTGAACGCTGTGGCCACAATTGTTCGCCTTCTGAAAGAGCTTTCAAAACGCATGCGAGCGTAAGCAGTGAGGATGATGTTTCAACATATCCGGTATTAAAAACCGTGGTGACCATAGGCAATCCTGGAAATAGCGCATCGCGCAAAGCCACAAATTTCGCATCTTGCGCACACCCGCGCGGACTCCACAAAATCAAGTCTATTTCAGATGATTTTACGCCGGAAATTTCCAGAGCCTGGGCGACAGCTTTTTTCAGCCCTTCGCTTCCCAAATTTGCCCCGGTAAACCCGTCTATGTCCATGGCGGAGCCAAACCCTAGTATTTCTCCGTATATATTTGCGCCGCGTTCGCTTGCAGTTTGAATGTCTTCGATTAAAACCGCGGCGGCTCCTTCGCCCATAACTGTTTTAAAATCTGAATCGTAGTTAAGCTTAAAATTCGACTCCTCTTTTCCTGAGCGCAAATTGCCTATTATATCGTACCCGTCTATTTCCTGTTTATAGATTTCGTCCGCAGCCAAAGCCAACATTTGTTTCGCCGCGGCATCGGATATAACGTCAGACGCAAATGCCAAAGACTGCAGCCCCCCGTTTGGGCCCGGAGTTAAAGTTATATTGGTTCCTTTTATTTCTAGGGCTTTTGAGACCCAACCCGCAGTTGAATTGGCGGTGACATTTGAAAAACACCCTATATCTCCGCGGTGGTTTTCGTCGCCGAAAACAGAGTCCATATGCGCTGTTTCGCTTGATCCCCTGCAAACTGAAACTGCCAATCCAATGTCTTCGCAATTGTCGCGCTTTACGGCAAATTTTGCGGAATCCAACGCGCACTTTGCCGCGATGGTCGCGTAGGAGCTTATTCGATTCATTCCGCTAAAATCCAAACGCCTGTCGAATGTGCGCAAATTTGGAAGCTCGACCATTCCCGCCATTCTCGGACTATCAAACCGCTTTATTTTTTCTATGCCGACTTTCCCGGCGCGCAAATTCGCCAGATTTTCCGAAATTCCAGCCCCAAGAGCGCTAATCCCTCCCAGGCCGCTTATAACTGGACGCTTTTTTCCTGAAGCCGGCGTTTTTTCATATTTTACGAAATCGCGTTTAGCCACGACGATGGCGGCATTGTTTCCGGCGAAAGCATAGTTGGCGGACAAAAAGCAATCGTAATTTTTTTGGATTCCCCGCCCTCCGACAGCAGTGATTTCGCATCCGGCGCGCGCGCCGGAATTTCTGAGCGTGGGGGGAATGAAATTGTCGTTCATAGAGATAAGCTGGCATGTTGCTTCCAATATTCCAGTTGCCCCCATGCAGTGCCCCATGTAAGATTTTGTTGAAGTTACGGGAATTTGTGTTTGCCCGCAAAATTTAGCTATTCCTTTTGACTCGGATCTATCGTTGGCGGCAGTTCCGGAACCGTGGGCATTTATGCATCCGATATCCGAGACATCCAATCCCGCGTTTCTTACGGCGTTTCTCATGGTTCTATACGCTCCGTCGCCGCGGGGGTCTGGCTGGGTCGGATGGTGGGCGTCGCCGGTGGTGGCATGCCCTATAACTTTTCCGTAGCACTTTGCTTTTCTGAGAAGCGCCTTAGCATGGTTTTCTAAAACCCAAAATGCAGCGCCCTCCCCTATATTTAAACCAACCGGAGTGGAAAAAGGAGCAATCTTTTCTGCGGAAACAACTTTTATGGCGCTAAAGCCCGCATAATTTGACAGAGCCACAGCGTCGGCACCTCCGACAAGCACGACATCGCATTTCCCCGATTCAATAAGGACTTCGGCAAGGCCTATCGCGGCAGTGGATCCCGAACACGCCGTATTTACCATCCAGCATTGCGCGGGTGACTTTAACGCGCCTGCCACAGCCTTTGAGAGAGAATAAAACTCCGACTGCAAAGACACGCTGCGGTCGAACTCCGGACAATCGAACCCGTATTTCTTTAGATATTCGACCTCTCCGGAATTTAATCCTGCATTGCATGTCGCCAAAACAACCGCCGCTTTTTCAACCTTTGAGAAATCCAACCCGGCGTCGGCCAGAGCCATTCGGGCGCCGTTTATAGCCATTCTTATATACGGATCAGTATATTCTTCCAGCTCCACAGCGGACATATTCGAAGAATAGTCAAAACCCTTTACTTCCGCGCATAAATGCGATGAAAATTTAGAAGTGTCTATTTTTGTCGCGGCTGATATTCCATCCCTGCAGTCGCGCAAAGCTTTAAGAACGGTTGCAGTATCGTTGCCAAGTGGCGAGATTATGCTTATTCCGGTAATCGCAGCCTCTCTTTCAACTCCCTTTTTCTTTAAACTTTTAGATACTGTCATTTCGTCCCCGACCCAAACGGAAGGCTCCATATGCGCCAAATTTCTCTTCGAGTTCATCTCGTAAAAACCTTTCCAACAATCTACAAAACGCTCGTAAAGCTTGTCTTCGCTCATCTTGGCTGGCTTAAATACTACATTTGCTCCGTTGTACTTATGCCATTGCCTTGAAATTATTCTGTTTTGGGAAGACAATCTATCCCAATGGGCGGAGCCGGGATACGGGGAAAATATGAAAAACTCGGATGTCGTTATGCCTGCGAACTCGCACAATTCCAAAACCCTGTCAGCTATGGAATCGTCGTCCCAATCCCTTCCTATTCCAAAAGACGCGAAGAAGTTTATATCTCTGGATTTCAATTCTTCTACAAGCGCCTTGAACTTGGCGCGCGCAACCTTGTCTCCCTGTAAAAGTTTTATGGAAAGGGGATCTACGTTTAACGTACAGTAAAAGTTGCGGACTCCCGCCCGCGCGGCAAGATCCAAAAACGACGTTTCAGAGTTTAGAGCAAGCGTAGAAGACACAAAAAATTTCTTTCCCAAAGGCTCTACCGCCCTAAAAAATGCCTCGGCGTACTCGCGCATATTTCTATGCGGAAAGAATAATGAATCATCTGTAAGGTAGACGTTTTCAAATTTCAAGTGCGATATTTCGCGCACGGCCATGTCGATTGGCTTAAATCGCAAGCGAGTGCCCATGTGGCGCGGTATTATGCACATTGCGCAATTATAAAGGCATCCGCGGGTAAGCTGAATCAAATCCTCGTCCCAATCGTAGCAGGTCTTATTGTAAAAAATATCTCTGCGCGGCTCAGGCATAGCTGCCATATCAACCGGCTTGGAACTCTTATACACTGGTTTTAGGCATCCGTTTTTATAATCGGAAAGCAGCTCACCCCAAGTGTATTCGCCCTCGCCTATGCATACGGAGTCGACAAGTCCGGAAAATTCTTCCGACATAAACGACGGAAACATTCCGCCAGCCACCACAGTTTTGCCGCGCGCCTTGCATTCGGCGGCAATTTCTAGCGCCCGCGTGCCTTGCGGAGTAAAAGAATTTATTGCATATATGTCTGTACCGTCGTCAAAATCTATTTTTTCCCCCGCGTTGTCGTCCACAAAATTTATTTCGACGTCTCCTGGAGTGACGCTTGCAAGTATAGGAATTCCCAAGGAAGGCGGGCATGTAAATTTGCCTACGGTAAAAAATTCCCTCTCTGAAGACATTTTTTCAACCGACTCCAAAAATTTTTCAAATTTCGGATATACAAAAGTGACTTTCATTTTCTATTTCAAAAGCGCTACAAGGGTTAATTTTAATTTGTAGGAATCCGATGCTATTTCTATTGTCTGCGGCAAAAGTTTCCCTTCTCCCCACAATTTATAATCGGAAAATTTTACTGAATATCCGTCAAATTTTAAATCTGCGGCAAATCCGCGCAAATTTTTCGACATTTTTACTACATCGGCGCCCAATAAACCGTAATATCCAAATACGGCCCTGGCATCTCTGAGCATTGTCTTGCGAACTATCCTTTCAGGAATAACTTGCGAAACTTCCAACGATTTTTCGGAACCGTCGCTTCCCAAGACAAATTTTGCCAAATTTCCCATACTAGAATCCACCACAATGGCGGTTTCTGAAGATAGCCCGAAATATTTCACAAACACCGTAATCGGGAATTCCTCTCCGCCATATTCCAAAATTCCCCTCTGCACGTATGAATTTCCCCTCAAAGGGAAAACCGGCTGCGCGCACAGAGCCGCCGCCGCAAAGAAAGCGATGACAAAAAAGGGAATTTTCATTTTTCACCAACTTTAAAATTAAAAACTTCGGTAAAAGCGGAATCGAAATTTTTTGGATTCTCCACAATCTTCAATACCGTTAAGACAGTTTTATCTCCGTTTGAATCGGTGAATTCAATAGATTTTACAGTTTTTCCGTCGCCAGAAGGGACCAATAAAATACTTTTCAACACTTTTTTTGCGAAACCGTCTTTTGGTGTTAAAAATATTTTTCCGCCGCTTTTATAAACTTCGTATGATGAATAATCGCCGACAACCAATTTTGAAATTTCAGATATTATTTTTTTTACGGATTCGCGCGAATGCGCGGAAAGTTTTTTCCAGCCTCCGGAAAGTTTTTCGTACTGCGACAATTCCTTCCCGTCGAAAATCAATATTGATTCGTATGGGGAAAATGTCTGCCATCTTATTCTTCCGTTTATATCCGCACAGACTAAAACGTCTCCTTCAATCGTCTCGCTAAGCAATTCGATTGACTTGCTCTGTCTCATAAACACTGCAACCTTTCCGGCTTCCCTGGAAGCTGCGGAAACCGATTCAACCTCTCCGCCGAAACAAATACACCCCGCGGAGAATAAAAAAAACATGCAAACGAAAATCAGCCTCATAAAATCCTAAAAATCGAAGCCCCCCTCATTCCAGTAGAAGCAGGCGAATAAAGCAAATAGCATCCCCTCCCAAATTTATGCCTCGCGGCGAGGATCGAC
>FR901593.1:22458-33441 GCA_000438015.1 Coraliomargarita sp. CAG:312
CTGTAATTGGCTCCGCAAAAATCGTCCAACATAAGAGTCTCAAGATTTCCCATCGCCGCAGACATGTTAGATATTAAAGAAGAAGCCTTGCTTGAAAAAGCGCTCGGAGCAATAAGCGCGTCTATTTTTCCGGACGCCGATCCGCATCCGCTTAGAAAATTTTCAATTGCCCCTATTTCTCTAGAATCGTTTTTTTCGCGCCTGGCCAAGTCTATCCCCAAAATTTCCGCAAAAGGCTCGCTCCGGCAGGAAGATTTTTCCCCTACAAAATACGCCGCTCCGAAATCGCGCATCGGATGCCTATTTAGATATTCCGGACGTTTTGAGCGCAAAAACATTTGCGCGTAATCCGAATATTCGTCGCAAGCGCCGACAACTGCAGCGGCTGCTTCCCCGGAATTTATTTCGCACCAAGCCTGCCACAGCGCGCATTCAAAAGAAATCTCCTTCGCGGTGACAGCAGAATTTAATGCTTTAAAGCCGAATCTTAAACTTATTAAAGACGAAACTGCGTTGTGGACAGAGTTTGTGAAAGCCGTCGGCAGGGGCTCGGATTCCCTGTGGGCGATTGTTGACTCCACAAAACGGGCTGTTTCGGAAACCATTCCCAATCCGGTTCCAATGCACACCGCCACATCGCACGCATCGCAACTTACATCAACTCCGTCCAGCGCGGACATTGCAGACTGCAGCCCTATTTGCTGGAGGCGCGCCCACTTGCGTTTTTTTAGCATAGGAATGCCCTTTAATAGTGAGGAAATATCGGCTTTGCCTGAACCCTCCACATTCTGGCATTCCCTGTCAAAAATATCCGAACCTGAAGCCGAAGGCGTCAATGCGCCTCCACCGAACACGAAAAGACGCCTTCTCCCTACAATTTTTCGGCATTCGTCAAGACTCCTTGAGACTATGGCGCAAGAATTGTTTCCGCCGAATCCCAGAGACGTGGTTAAAATTGAATTTAAATTTTTTTGAAAGGTTTTGCGCACAGGCTCCGCACCCAATGCCGAATCGCGCTTTTCAAATCCGGCGCACGCGGGAATTTCGGATTTTTCCAAAGCTTTTACAGCAATTATAGCGTTTAAAATTCCGCTTGCTCCAAGCGTGTGTCCAAATATCCCCTTTATAGACGAAAACGGCGGAATCGCATTCGGAAAAACCTTTTTTAAAGCCGAAATTTCCGCGGAGTCGTTTCCCGCTGTGCCAGTTCCGTGCGACAAATAAAAGGAAATTTCGCCGCAATCGATGCCCGCCTTGCGCAATGTTTTTTGCATGGCATACGCTGCGCCCTCTCCCGACGGAAGCGGAGCCGTGGGGTGGTATGCGTCCGCCGAACAACCCCATCCTGAAATTTCAGCAAGGGGAACCGCGCCAAATTCTTCCGCGCAATGTCTAGGGCACAATATCATTACCCCGGCTGCTTCCCCCAAATTTATTCCGTCCCTGCACGCATCGAAAGGCTTGGACTTGCCTTTTGAAAGCAGCAGTAGAGAACCGAACCCGTTTAGCGTTATCCTGGACAGAGAATCTGCGCCACACACGACAGCCGCATCCAGCCATCCCTGTTCAATCGCATTGCACGCTGCGGCCAAAGCCAGCGAAGAGCTTGAGCAAGCCGTAGAAAACGCCATGCACGGCCCCGCCGCTCCAGTCCGTTTTGCAACAAATTCTGCAAGAGTCGAACATTCGTAAAATGAAAGCGCGCGCAATCCACCGCAATCTTTGCCGAAATTGGAAATTATGGCGTTTTCCGTCTCAAAAATTCCTCCTATGCTCGTTCCAAAGAAAACGCCTGCACGCTTTGACCGGAGCTTTTTTGCGTCGATTTTGGCTAGAGCCTCGTCCAACGCATTCATCAAAATCCCGCCGCATCTGACAGGATTGCTTTTTATATTAAAGCCTTTTGCGGTTCCTACAAGCCTGTCACCGTATCTTGGGCTGTCAAAAAGCGAAAGTTTTTGAAGGGCTTCCGAATCGGCTTCCGCAGCCGCCTTCCATGCCGCTCCGACTCCGCAAGACGCGCAAGTACACACCCCAGTGGAGATTACTGTTGGCGAAAAATTCATTTGCCTTTTGCCAATATGTAGTCCGCCAACGACGATACCGACGCAAAAATACTTTTAGCTTCGTCTTTATCTCCTATCGTAATTCCGTATGAATTTTCAACCATCACTACAAGCTCCAATGCATCTACGGAGTCAAATCCCAATCCATCCTCAGAAAACAAAGGAGTATTGTCTCCGAAAACTTCGGGATCCAAGTCCTGAAGGTTGAGAGTTTTCATTATATTTTTTTTCAAATCCGATATAAGTTCTTCTTTTACCATCTATTAAAGCAAAATATTTGATTGTTTTCAGCGCAGAAACTTAGGATACAGCCCGGAATAGGCAAGACTATTCGCCCCAGAAATCGTAAAAATTAAACCATTGGTACGGATGCCTGGCGAGCACTTCAGAGATATTGTCCATAGATGTTTGGGCTGCCGCGATGCATGCCTTTTCCAGCTCTTGTCCGCGAAGCCGTGGAATCTTCACAGCCTTAAAATGAAAAATTGCATATTTGAATGCTCGCTCACGGATACATGCCACTTGCAGCAAAGGAGCTCCGCTTTTAGCCGCCAGAACATATGCGGCAATTGGAACTTTAGCACGCCCCCCCAGAAAATTGACTTCAGCAAACCTACCGCCCGCATAACGGTCGATGTGCATAGCAGTTATTTCACCGCGCTTTAATGCCGCGTAAGCCGACAATATATCTGCCGGCTCAGAAAAGTCCCCCTTGATTTCCAACTTTTTGGAGGCCCCGCCAACTGCGGCCGCCTTAGAAACCTTTTCGTCTTCCATGTCGGCTCCCATTACATAAACTGGGCGGTTGTATTTCGATAATTGCGCACCCGCAATCTGCCATCCTCCAATGTGCGCAGTGCAAACTATAAGTCCCCTGCCTTCCGAGAGAAGATTCTTTATTTCGGAATCGCAATAGTCGCTGCAAAAAATTTTTCCGCTTCCGGAAAAAAAGGATATTTTGTCCAAAATAGACATTCCGAAAGAAAACACTAATTTATATATTTTAAAGAAAATGCATCCGGTGTTTTTGAACCGCCTTTTTAAATACAAAATCCCTCCCCTGCATGCTTCGCGCCTAAAAACCACAAAAAAAGCCGAAACAAAAACCAGGAGCACGTAAGCCGGAAGAATTCCAACGCGCAATAAAAGGGCAAATGACAGCGTCCCCCAATATCCGCCGTAGGATTTTCCTGTCCAACTTATTTTATTTTTCTTCATTTTCGCGTTGAAAATAAGTTTTCATGAAAGGCGCAAGCAATACGCATGCGGTAAAAATCGAAAGGATGGAAACTGAAGCCGCAACTCCCAAGCTTTTCAAAACGGGATGCTGGGCAAACGCCAAAGTCCCAAAAGCCGCAACTGTGGTCGTGGCTGAAATGGCGACCGCCGCCAACGTTGAAACAGGCGATTTGCCGCTGTCGAAGATAAAAAACACTCCGTAATCCTGGGCGACGCAAACTGCAAATATTACAAATATTACATTTATCAAATTTATAGACGCGCCAGCATACGCCATTATAGCAAAAGACCAGACTAATCCGAAAATAACAGGAGCCAAAACTGCAGCCGCGGCGCGGACGCTTCTTAACATAGCGACTAAATACGCCGAAACAACGGCCAATGCAATTCCACAAAACTTCAACATCCACGCCGATGTCAATTTGCAAATATGCGACCCCATAAAGTCCATATCTATATACAACGCGTTGGGAAAACTTTTTTTAAGAGCCTCGTATAACTTTCCCGCCGCATCAGCATTCGGAAGCTCCACAAGCGTGGAAATCCAGTACTTTCGGCCATGTTCCGCAGTTCTTGAATCTGTCAAGCCGCTAACCAATTCGATTTCTGACAAATCTGGCGGGTCCTTAGACAACGAATCCTCCAAAAGGCTAAATCCGCGTTTAAATGCGCCGAAATTTATTCCCGATTCAAGCGCCGCGGAACGAAAATCCCCTTTGAATGTCTGCATGTTCTTTTGCCAGAATGCATTCCACCTTTTTTTATTTCCTGCAGCGGCGTTTTTATCCGGCAAAATGCCCGATAGCGAATTGAAATTTTTCAACAGCCCGCATTCTGATAAAAACTCCGCCAATTTTATATTTTCGGAACGCGCTTCATCGGGAGTGTCTGCGTAAACAACTATAAACTTTTGGGAGATTGCCCCGCCCCACACTGAACGCACAATCGCATCGTCGCAGGCAGTATCGCTTGAAACACCGTTAAACGACGAAATTCTGCCGTCAAACCCCAATTTTGCAGCAAAAGGAATTGCCAAGGCTGTAAGAGCGGCGGCTAGCAACGCGCATCCGCGCCTATGCGCAACCAGAAAGGGATAAGCCAAGTTTGCCGCGCGCTCAAAAAAACGAAATTTATTTCCGCGCGGCGCTGGAGCGTCCAATACGAAAGCCGGAAGCAAAAAGACGCTTGCCAGAGCCGAAAACACTACTCCCGCAGCGCCGAAAGCCCCGAGCTGCGCAAATTCAGCGCTGCCCGAAAAAAACATAATGACAAACGCAGCCGCCGTTGTCCCGGCAACGATAGCCACGGGTTTGGCGTAAAATACTGAGGTTTTGCAAACTAAATTCCTGGTTATTTTATCCGACGCATCCAGTCGGTAAAGAATATGCACGGCATAGTCTATGCTGACGCCTATCGCTATTCCAGCAAAAGCAACCGCAATAGAGGAAACACTATCGAAAAAAAGCGACACCGTTCCAAAAGCTAAAGCCGTCCCAAAGAGCGACGGAACCAGCGCAATAGGCGCAAACCAGCGGCGCCGGAAAGAAGCCAAGCACAATACAACCATAATCGCCAACGTCGCGGCTAAGCACTTTTGAGAGTCTTCGCGCGCTATTGATGCGTTGTCGGACGCCATTCTATATCCACCGCACCAGGATATTTTTGCCCCGGGAAATTCTTCCGATACTTCAGATACAATTTTAGAAGTTTCAAAAGTTATCTTCGAGCTTGCGGCGGAATCGGACGACGGAACTTTTCCGCGCGCCAATACCAAAAAGTTTTTTCCATCCGCCGAAACTAATCTTCCTCCGCCTGAATCCGCCGCCCCAAAATCGCCCGCTGCGAATTTTATTCGAGAAAGCACTACCGGCAAAACGCCGGAAACGTCATAGGAAAACGCCTGTCTGTATCCGTAGGAATTTGGGCCGGAAAGCTTGCGCTTGAAGAATTCCATGCGTTCTTTTATCGAATTTTTGGCTATGCTTTTGGAGAGATTCTCTTCAAACTGTTGGTCGAACAAAAAAGAAGAGGCAGATACGAGCGAAATTATTCCTTCGTCTAAGTTTCCTCCTTGGACTGAATAAAAAACGTCCTCAAACATTCCGCAACTTTGCAGCTTTTGAGCAAGGCGTTCTGACGCGTCTTCTGCGGAGCTTCCGCTTACATTGAAATACAGTGTGTCGGAAAGCCTGAAAACTTCCGAAGTTTCAATATGGCTATCGATAATCTCGTCGCTTTCGGGAAGAAGGTCGAATATATTTTCCCTAAAATGAGCCGAAGACACCGCAAAAGCTGAAAACAGCAGGAGAAATACCGCCAAAGACGCCGCCGCAATTCTGTGGCCGCATATAAACCGCATTATTCCGAACATTGCGCTCATTTTTTAATAGAAATTTTCTCCCTCATTTTGGATGTCGTAAATAAGCGGATGAGCAACAACCTAATATTCATAAAAGTGAATTTGGCCGTATCAACTAAAGGCCGGTAATGCGATTTTGACAGAGTTTCTAGGCTGTATATTGCCGGAATTTTTACCTCTGAAAACTTTATATTTGCCCAAGCCGCCTTTACCAAAAGCTCGACTTCAAAGACAAATCCCTCCCTGGGAATGTTTAATTTTTCCAGCTTCGCCAGCGGATAACAGCGATATCCGCATTGCGTATCTGCTATGCGGACGCCCGTTTCACCCCACATGCAAATATTTGAAAGCTTATTCATAAATTTTCTTGCCGCCGGAACGCCCGGTTCGTCGAAATTCCTTATCCCCAAAATAATATTATTTTCGTTTTCGCTGGCCTTTCTTATAAAATCGCCGATAAACCTAGGAGGATGCTGTCCGTCGGAATCTAAAGTTATAGCGTGGGTAAATCCCAGCTCCGCAGCCAGTTTAAATCCGGATTTCAAAGCTGCTGCCTTGCCCTTATTCTTTTCATTTCTGAGCAAATATATTCCTGATAAAGATACACTTACAGGAGGATTTGAACCGTCGTCCACAACTATCACTGGAGTTTTTCCGCCTATTTCATCCAGAACTTTACCGAGAGTATCGCTATGGTTATAGCACGGAATTATGACACAAAACTTCATAGATTCCGAGAATTTCCGTTTACACTTGAAAAGACAAGCGTTTTAGTATTTTATTTACAAGATAATTTAATCTAGTAGAATTTATATAATATGGCAATCAATCCAGAATCGCTCGAACGCAGACGGAAAATTTCCGAGTTGTTAAAAGAGAAACTAATAGAATCGCTGGATATATCCTACGAACCGGAGGATATTCACGAGGATATATCATTGATAGGCTCTGGATTGGGGTTGGATTCTCTCGACATACTCGAAATCGTACTGTGCGTGGAAAATAACTTTGGCATAAAAATGCCAGAAGAAAGCGCGCATGTGTTGAGGTCTTTCAATACTTTGGTCGACTTTATAATCGAGGAGCAAGATAAAAAATGCGAAAATTAGCACTAAAAAACTTTTGGGGATCCCCAGTCTGCGGCGAAATTTGCGGGAACGAATACATCAAAGATTTTGGCAATCCTGAAGCCGAATTGCATGCCTTGCGCAATAGTGTGGCGGTATGCGACATGTCTTTTGTAAAAAAATTCGTTCTCGACGAACCAGAGGGACTTGATTTTCTAGATTCGCTCTTGGCTGCAAATATACTTAAGCTTAGATATGGAAGGATGTTGGATACTTTTCTTGCCGACGACGGCGGAAATATTGTCGCAGAAGTATTCGCGGCAAGCATCGACGACAAAATAATCGTAACCGCCGAAACCCTTTCTCCCGATGCTGCCGATGTCATAAAAAGCGGGGCGAACTGCAAGGATATTTCAGACGAATACGTTTTTATTTCCGCAGACGGACCTTCGGCATGGAAAGTCGCAAAGGCAATTTTCGGGGCCGACATATTTAATCTGCCTTATCTTTCCGTTGAGAAGTACCAATTTGACGATAAAGACGTTTTTCTGATGCGCAATGGGAAAACCGGAGAATTTGGCTATCAATTCTTGGCGCCTTTGCCTGTGGCCGAAAAGCTTGCTTCGTCTATAATGGAGGCTGCAAAAAGCGAAGGCGGCGCACCCTGTGGATTCGACGCGCACCAATTCGCAAGGCTGGAAGGAAACTTCTTCAATATATACGCCGAAGGCAATTCAATAAAGAATCCGCTTGAGCTGGGATTGCAATGGATGATGGACTTCAGCAAAGAGTCGTTTTTAGGTTCAGACAAACTATTTGCCGAACGCAAAAATGGCGTGAAAAGAAAAATTACGGCGGTAAAATCGGAAAAACCTTTGGACTGTGGAACAAAAATTTTCGATTCGGCAACCCAAGTCGGCGAAATATGCGTTTCCAAAACATGCGGCAAGAAGCACTTGGAACTTGCATTGTTCGACTCAAAATACGCCCTGCCCGGATTTGAATTTTCAACTTCTCCCGGCGGAGTTTGTGATGTAAAAACAGTTTCAAGGCCGTTTATTTTGGCTCAAAGCTTGATTAGGGGTATGGAACAGCAATAATGGCAAAGTTCATTACACGCAAGCTTGCGGTGTCGCCCACATTTAGGGAAATCGACATGATGGGCGTGCTTCACAACTGCGTTTATTTTGAGTGGTTTGAACGCGGCAGGCTTCAGATAATGAACGATATAATACAATTTTCCGAAATGCAAAATTTGGGTATAGCAATCCCAGTATTAGAAAACAGCTGCACATATGAAGAAGCAGTCCGCTACGGAGACGAACTTCTTCTAATAACAAAGCACAAAGTTTGCGAGGAATATACGGGAAAGCTAGAGTTTACCCATGACCTCATAAATTCTAAAACCCGCCGCCATCATGCGTACGGGAAATGCGTCTGCGGCCTAATGGACATGCGCACGTTTAGGCTTGTTCGCCAGCCCGGCGCGGAAATCTGGGAAAAATACAGAAAAATAATATGATTTCTTTAAAAGGAAAAACCGCAATAGTGACCGGAGCGTCCCGCGGAATAGGCGCGGCAACGGTAAGAAAATTGTCCGATTTGGACGCAAATGTGTTTTTTACATACAAGTCATCGCCGGACAATGCCGCGGCTTTGTCGAATGAAACGGGAGCTACCCCCGTTCTATGCGACCAATCTGACGGCGTTAAAATAGAAAAAACTATCGATGAAATTTTCGCCCAAACCGGTTCAATCGATATTCTCGTAAACAACGCCGGAATAACTAAGGACGGATTCTTTATGATAATGCCTTGCGACGATTGGAACTGCGTTCTCGAAACCAATCTAAACGGCGCATTTCGCTGGACAAAATGTGTTGCCAGAAAAATGTATGCCCAAAGGCGGGGTGCAATAATTTTTGTATCATCAGTCTCCGGTCTGGTGGGAGTAGCGGGCCAGACAAACTACGCAGCCAGCAAGGGTGCGCTATGCGCATTTTCACGCGCCGCGGCAGCGGAATTAGGAGCCAAGGGCATTCGCGTAAACACCGTATGCCCCGGATTTATTGAAACCGATATGACTTCAAAAATCCCGCGCGATATGGCGCGCGCGCAAAAAGAGCGCATCGTTATGAAACGTTTCGGGAGACCAGACGAAGTCGCAAATGCAATAGCCTTTCTCGCCTCGGACAATGCTTCCTACATAACAGGACAGACGCTGGTTGTTGACGGCGGGCTCACAGGATGCGTTTAAAATATTGGCGGAATTTTATAACCCGCCAGAACATGTGCCGCCGGAATAAGACAGTTTCACTATGCCTGTAAAATTATGCCATTCCTATTCCGAAAAATCTCTTCATTCCGGCAAATAGGCGCTTATCTCCCTCTAGAATTATGCGCTTTTGAGAAATCATCTTAAGGACGTCTCTGCGTTCAGCCATCATGTCGCACCAGCTTTTAGAATCTGTTATTACTGTGAGATCGGCGACGCCGTGAAAATCGCACACTTTGCACTTGCGAGAATCAATGACTATCGCGCGCGAAATATTCTTATCTGTAAATACGAATTTAATAGACGCTTTCTCGGGAGCGCGCGACGGAATAAAATTCCTGCACATCTCATCCAATAAAATGCGCGGGTCATACCTGACGCAATCGGATATTTCTTGCGGGATTTTCTTATTGCGGTGAAGCTGCCAAAATATCTTTGAGTTTGCCGCAAACGCTTCGTCGCTTTCCGTAAGCTGAAGTTCGGCGGTAGAAACTACCTGGGGAGATATGCGCCCCATGGACGCCAACTGCAAGCCAGCTTCTTTGTACGCCTCAAGTATTTTTCGAACTCGAACTGCCCTTTCGCCTAAAATTCCAAAATACGGCGACTCTCCCCTTCGGATATCCGCTATATACTCAAATCCCATAGCGTCCGATATTACACCGTATGTATGGCTCATTGCTTCAAACGATCCTTTTAACCTTCCCGAAGCAACGCTTATCGTGACAAATTTTTTATTCTTAACCTCAAAATTTGTTTCATTTACAACCCGTTCTTTAGCGGAGTCGAAATCGTATCCCCGGATAAACGGGAAACACCTGTCCCAAAAAATTTTCATTTGGGCGCTCATAGCGTAAAAATATACTGGCGATATGCACAATAACGCGTCTGCCGTAGAGAGCTTTTTGCGCAGCCCTTCCATGTCGTCTTTTAAAACGCAAGTTCCCTTGTCGCCGGCAGAGCAAGAAAAACATCCCATGCAAGGCGCAATATCCAAAGACGACAAATCCACATCCCAAACATCCGCGCCTGCCTCCCGTGCGCCTTCGATAAAAAGATCTCCCAAGCGCTGGCAGACGCCTGTCTTGCGCGGATTGCCTCTGACAGCCAATATTTTCATCGCTCTACATTTTTTGGGGACGCCAAGACCAAAGAACCTTCCGCTATTCTATTTCTCCCCGAAGATGCCGATACGCAGAAATGGTAAAGGCCGTTAAAGCCCCTAGTCATAGAGGAGAATAGTTCAAGTTTTTCTCCGGCTCTGGCTACTGCCAAATATTTTATATTCGCCGAAGCCAAATAGAATACGTCGCCGTCTGAAAACTCCAGCGTTCCAGATTTATCGGAACGCGCCGCCATAGCCAAACAAAGGCCTGATGTCTGCGCCAAGCTTTCTGTGACCAAGACTCCTGGCATAATCGGATTGCCCGGGAAATGCCCCTTGAAAAACGGCAAATCTTCCGACAAATTCAAAAAAGCGCGGATTTTATTGTGCGAAAATTCCATAACGCCGTCCACAAATAAAAAAGGTTCTCGGTGCGGCAATATAGACTCTATCTGAATTTTCTCCAATATCATTAAAAAACTTGTAGCATTTTTGATTAAAAAAATTCAAGATTTTTCCTGAGACAAATTTCTCTTGATTTCCGACAATCCGCGGAAAGTTTTCTGATATGCAGCAAAAGCCATAGACTGCGAGTCGTCAAAATCGCGCGGATCTAAAATTCCAAATGTTTTAAAAACGACAATATTATTCTCAAATGGGCAAAACGAGTTTCCGGATTTTCCATAAATAATTCTGTCGTAGTAGAATCCGGAACACACAATTTTTGCGCCAGTTTCTTTGGAAAGCTTGAATGCGAGTTTTTTATAGTCTCCTAGCCTTCCGGAATAGCTGCGCTTGCCTTCTGGAAAAATTATCAGATTTTTCCCGTCTTCAAGAATTTTTTTAGATTTGGAAAACGCGTCGGATGTGGCA
>FR901593.1:33460-38237 GCA_000438015.1 Coraliomargarita sp. CAG:312
ATGTGGCAGCTATGCCGGATTCGGATACAGGTATAAAATCGAAGATTTTTACAAGCAACGCTATCGAATGCCTCACATATTTAGATTTTAACACAATTCCAGCCCTCGGCACCATAGACAACATAAAAAGAGGGTCTAGCCAAGACACATGGTTTGCTATATAAATGCTTCCCGTGGCAGCATTTGAAAAATCCGGTTTATCCGCATAAAATTCATATATTTTCATTTTTGGGATAAACTTCAGGAAAAACACCCTAAGCGTAAACCGCAAAAGATTCGATATTACTGAAAATCTCAATCTTTTAAAAGGCCATAGAATAATGAACAAGAAAATCGCCGACGCGGAAAACAAAATATCCATAAATGCGCATACCGCGTATATGAACAACATCTTTGGTTTTGACGCGACATCTGGATTTTTTTGTTTTTTTGGCAGATTCCCTGGCATTTTTGTAAAATAGAAAAAACAATCGCAAATGGTTTTCAATAAATAATTGTATTTATTGCGCACAATATTTTTCCAAAAGCTTGTTAACAGCCGCCAGAACAACTATTAAAACCGCAAAAGCCCAATATTTACCCGCGCCCTCAGCCACTATATTTGCGCCCAAGTAGTTCATGGCTAAAGCGATAGCTCCCTGTACGCAAATATTGGAAAGAGTATAGGTTTTAAAGCCCGTATGTACGCTTCCGAGTATGATGTTCTGTGTCCAATACGGTATGCCGGGAACAGCCCGAACATAGAAATTCAACCTGTAAAGCCTCTTTTTTGAATCTAATTTAACCTTGCTTCTGAATTTTTCTGCCGTCGCTCTATCCAATACGTAGCGGCCCAACATGTAGCCGATGCTTCCGCTTGCCAGAAGTCCGCCCAAAGACAAAACCCAACCTCCAAACACGCCGAAAGCCATGCCGCCGTATAGGTATGCAAAAGAGAGCGGCAATCCAAATGCGCATCCTATTCCCATAACGGCTAGAAAAATCCATGGATTCCCCGTTTCTTTGACCAATTCTTCCAAACGGCAAAAAAAGTCGTTCCACCCAAAAAGATACTGGAAAGCGGCTATTAGAACTGCAGCTAATGCAAATACAAAAATAAAACGTTTCATAACGCGCAATCGGCAATGGTCGAAGAATTTATCGCTACTAGGCGAACCCTTATTTTAGATTTATCAAGGGCAAAAAGTCTTGCCGCGCAATCCGCATACATCGACATTTGATGCGAATAAATAGACGCCAATTCGGCCGCGTCCCTGCACAAGGCGTCGGTTTTGTAGTCGACTACCTCCAACCTCTCTATGCAGCCGCTTTCATCTTTGAAAAAATTAAGCCTGTCAAAAACGCCGCTTATCAGGCGTCCGCCGCCAAAGGCTGAAAAAGGAAACTCGTTTTTAAACTCCGTGGGAGCCGTAAACAAAGCCAATATTTCAGGATTATCAAGACAGTTTCCAACTATGCGTTTAGCCTCCGACAACATTTGCGATTGCGCATAGGTTCCTCCGGCAAAACTAGCCAAATCTCCAATGGGATCAGGCGACGAAAAGCTCTGAAAAATCGCATGGACCAACGATCCGAATGCTTTGCCGGACAAATTTGCCCCCGGCAAATATCGGAACTTCTCCGAAGATCCCGAAACTCCCTCCGATGGGACTTCCGCAGGATTGTGCAAATGTGACAATTTAGGCGCCTGCAAATATCCGATTTCCCTTTTTGGGAAAATGCGCCGATTTTCCGAAATTCCCAAATACCAGCCCGAATCGCCAAACATAACTTTGCATTCGCACCCCGCAAACGCGCAGCTTTTAGCCGGGCCAGCAAGTTCCGCCAACAGCCTTTCAAAACTGAATTTTGAATTGGATTTTTTAAACGCGTCCAAAGGCTTTCCGATAAAATATAACCCTTTTTTCGCGCGCGTTGCCCCGACATAAAACCTGCATATCGATTCAAGGGCAAGCTTCTGCGCCCATTGCCCGTAAGCCGCCTCAAGTATTTCGCTAAATCCGCATGCCTCGCGCGAAGGGAGATTTACAACGGTTTCCCTGCCGCCAACCGATATCTTTTGCAGGCGCAACGACGAATTTTTCGACTCGGAATTTCCCAACTCTGGAAGTATCACAAAATCAAAATCCAATCCTTTGGACTTATGGACAGTCATAACTTGAACGCTGCTTTGTTTTGAAGTTTCGCGCACTTTGTATTTTCTTGCAAACTCGAGAAAATCGTCGATATCTGGAGAAAATTCGGCGTCAAACTCGCAAGCAGCGTCTATGAGATTCTTAAACCTGGCGAGCGAGAAATTTCCCCTTATATCTCCTTCGGCTTTTAGCGACATAAATTTCCTTGATAAAAATTTCTCGAAACCGCAGCTTGAAATTTCCGACAGAATACTCTCCCTCCAATCCGGCTGCCTTGTGAACCTTTCCAGCGGCGTCATTCGCGCATAAGCCAGAGAGATAGTATCGCCGGGGTGCGCTGCGGATTTCAAGAGTGAAAGCACCGCAGGAACCACCATATTGTCGTCAGAGATTGAGCAGTCCAACTCTCCGGCAACCGGAAGCGGAAATCCGTCCTTCTTGGCTCTTGCGCGCAATCCGTCTATTATGTTTTCAACTTGTTTGTTTTTATAAACGAGAACGGCGCATTCAAGACCTCGCTTCGAAGGGTCTATCTCTTTTAAAATCCCATATACAGCGTCTATTTTAGACTCTACATCGGAAACTTCTAAATACGCAGCGCATCCGTCCGTTCCGCAATCTGCGTGGGAAGTATGTTCGCACCACATCTTTCCCCATGCCTCCGCGGCTGCATCTCCGAATGGGCGTATTGAAGACGGCGAAAATATTGCGTTTATAGCCGATATTACAGGCAACGACGACCTCCGAGACTCGTTCAGAGCCTTCGCATCGCGGATAGTATTCGGATAGCTCTTAAATATTTCGTCGAAAAGTTCTGGATCCCCGCCGCGCCAACCGTATATGGACTGTTTCATGTCTCCAACATAATACGCAGTTCGTTCTCCGGAGTCATCCGACAACACTTCCGATATGAGATTTTCAAGAACTTTCCACTGGCTTCTGGAAGTATCCTGGAACTCGTCCAAAAGCCAATGTTTATATTTTGCGTCCAGCCGATATTCGATCAAGGAACGCTCAAATGCGAACGCAGAATCAGAAAGTATCACGGGCAAGTCGTCGAATGAAATATTTCCGCGCTCGATAATTTTCCTGGAATAAACTTTGTCGTAGGATGCGACAATCGAGCCGACTGCCTTTGCCGTATTGCACATCATTCTAAACGTTCCGCCCATCAGAATATCCAGCAATTCATCAACAACCTTTAGCTGTCCTAAAGATAACTCTACTAATCCGGCGTTTTCTGCATTGGCGCCCGTTTCTCCGCAAAACCGCCTGCGTGCATATTCCTTAAGCCATAGGGTGCCTTTTGTCCCGACTTTGTATATACTCCCCAAAGTGGAATTCTTAAAGAATGTCTTTATATGCCCTATGGGCTTGCAATTTGAGTCGTCAAACCCCATAAGCTCGGCAAGCAAAATCTTATAACGCTCCGAATTCCACTGCCCTTTGTATCCGGCCGTGCTTTCAAAGAGTTCAAAATTTCCCCACTCGGACAAATTTGGGAAAGACCGATAAAAATTTTGCGACTTTTCTATAAAAGACAATATGCTTTTAGATACGTCTTTCTCCAATTTTCCGCCATTTGCGGCTTCCACGGCAGTGGAAAAGCTGTCAAAAAGCGCCTTATCAGATGCGAACGCCGACAATACAAGCTTTAGCACTTTGCGCTTTGCCCGCGCCTCTTGGAATTCGTCCATAATGCGCGCCTCGCCAAACATTCCAAGTTCCGCGGCAAATGCCGAGGCGAAACGCATTTCAAAAGAATCTATTGTCAAAAGGCTCAATTTTGGCAAGGCCGCCACTATTTTCTTCAACAGTTCAAAGAACTCTTTGGGCGAAACTTTTTCGCCGGACAACTCCGATATTTCTTGGGCAAGATAATCTGCGTAGCGCCGGTTTAAGACGGCCGATGCCAATTTTGTCAGAATCTTATCCAAAAACTCGCCTGCCGCCATTCTAGTAAACGTAAGCGCGCAAATATCCTCGGGAGGGCAACGCCTAGAAAGAGCTATGAACCTGTTTGTCAAGGCGTAGGTTTTCCCCGCTCCGGCCGACGCCACTGTGCGTTCGTTCGAAAATATGGCGGCTTTATTTTTCATTTTCAAATTCCAAAAAATCTTTCAAAGAATCCTGGGCAAAAGCGAACAAGTCCTTGTAATTGTCAAAATAAGGAGGTTTTTGCGCAGGCTCGAATTTTCCGCTGGAGATTTTTTCAGCCACTGAATTTGCGCATGCTAATGCTGAATCCATCGTTTCATTGTCAATATCCCATTCGGATAGCTGCGTTTTTTCAGGATTTCCGGATATTATAAAATGCGCGCACGATATTTTCCGATCCGGATAAATCAATTTAAGCGCTGACTTGTAAAGCGGAAGCTGCAAATCTATCCAGTCCGTGTTTTTTTCGCCATTTGCGCCCCTGGACTTTCTCCTGTGCGAGTTTTCAGCGGCGGAAGCCGACGAAGTTTCAACTGGACTATCTTTTGTCTTATAGTCGATTATAAGCAAATCTCCGTTATCATTCGCGTCTATTCTGTCTATGCGCATGCTTACCCTGAAATTCCCGATTTGCAAGTTGTCCAAATACTTTTCAGTTGCGACAGTAGCATATCCGTCGCGGCGCAAGCCCGCCTGTATGGGCG
>FR901593.1:38243-40808 GCA_000438015.1 Coraliomargarita sp. CAG:312
AAGCCCGCCTGTATGGGCGCGGCAGCAGCAAGAGACTCCCTAACCGACCTGAGCTGGAATAAAAGAGCAGCGGAAACGTCGCGCCCGTATAATAAATCTTGCTGCAAATCGAAAGCTTTCAGCAACGAATTTAAAATCTCTGTTTCGTCTTTTGAATTAGCGACATCCCAAGACATGAACCTCTCCATTGCAGCGTGGACCAGCGTTCCCAATTTGTCCCGACCAAGTTCCGGCGCAAAAGGATCAAATCCCTTTAAACGCAGCACATAATCCAAATAGAATCTAAACGGACACGCCAAATAGCTTTTGAATGCAGATACCGACAGCTTTTCCGGAAGTCCCGCGCGCGGGACTTTTAAATTCCACGACTTTTCAAACGGAGAATTTTCTTCGCGGCTTTCCGGGAGGGAAAAAAGAGTTTCAACCCTCGATGCAAGCTCCGAATCCGGGCATTGCAAAAGCAGCCTTGATGCTTGGGCTGGCTCTTTAAGCCTGCGGCGCGGAACAACTATCGATAGCATTCCGCATTCTGCGCGCGATTTCGCAATGACGTATAGCATCCACGCGTCGCGGCAATGGCGCATTTTTGAATCCCTAATATTTAATCTCTGCTTGATAGAATCCGGAATGAAAAAATTGTCTGAAACCTTTTGCGGAACTATTCCGTCGTTCATATCGGCGAGAATTATATGCGCCTGTGGAGCCCAGAAAATTTCCATCCAGTCCAAAAGAGCCACGCTGCGAGACGACTTCGCGGGGGGAATTTTTATTTTTTCCGCAGCTTCTATTATAATTTCAACCGCTTCCGAAACCGAAAACCCCCTAAAGCTTCCATTCAGCGCCGCGATATCCTCAATACAATCCTGCAAGAAATCCGCAGCCCTGTTCGCTACCTCTGCCGGATCTTCAAATTCCACGCCCAATTTTATATCGGCAAACAGCCGGTTAAAAAGAATCGACAATCCCTCGGCAGGATTTTCCGCTGATAATACATCGTCTAGAAAGCCTTTCAATATTCTCAAAACTTCGGCGGCCAATGCGTATTTTCCGTTTCTTGACGCAAGGGCCAAAGCGGATTTTGAAGAGTCGAAAGCCGTATCGTCAAACAAGCTGTCCACAGCGGCTAGTATATCGCCTATTCCGCAGTTTGCGCGCGCTGACAAATATTCTCCCATGCACGGATTGCGCAGCAGAACCGCCAAAGTTCTATACGAATCGTCTTGAATAAAATTAGATAAGTTTTTTAAAAGCAGAATCTGCGGGATTGATGACAGCGGAATGCCCTCCGGTATATAAGCGTCTATTCCGCGTTCAGCGAGGGCGTTTATAAGCGACTTTGAGGAATCCGGCTCTCCGCATGCGACAGCAACTGCCCGGCTGGCGTCGCATCCGTACTTGGAGACGCTTTCAGCTATTGCTCCAGACTGCTCGCGTAAGTTGGCGACAACCGTAATGCATGAAGCCGATACTGGCAAATTGCGCGAACTCCAAGCATCATTTCCGCTGGATATTGGGCGACCCCAGGAATCGAAACATTTCCAATCGCCTTCCGAAGCGAAAGATATTACTCCAATACTTTTGCCCGCCATGCGCTCCAATATTTTTATAAAAGCCGGAGACGGATCGGCAAGCCCTACAAGAAATATTTTTTCCACTTCCGGAAATGAATAGGGCGCCAAATTTTCAGCTTCCATAGGCGCGTTCTCTTGGGGTATTTTCCCGATGGATGCAAGGTTTCCAAGATATTGGCTCTCCAGGAAGGCAAGATCTTCCCAACGCTTTGAATCTTCTCCGGAACACAATATGCGCGAAACATCCCCTATTGAAAGAGACGATTCAGAAAGAGTTCTTCGAAGGCATAGAAGTCTCTTTACCAGAGCAGGATAGTCGCTCCTTGATGGATTTCCGCGCGGGAAAAGGGCATCCAGCCGTCGTGTTTTCAAGGAATCGAAGCTCTTGAACCATGCGTTGTAAGACTCGAACACATTGGCGAACGAAACCTTCCTTACAATTTCTCCTATAAGAGTCTCCTGGGTAAATATCCGTATTCCACCTACTGCGGAATTGCCTGACTGCATCAAATAAGAATTTATGTTTCTATGCAAAGCTCTAGCTGCCGAACGCGTGGGGACAATAATAAGAGCCTTAGACAAATCAGACAATTGATAAAATTCCGAAAGAATTTCCATAATCCGCCTTGCAGCTGCAAATGCGATATCCGACGACGGCGAAATAAACTCTTTGAAATCCGGAATTTTCATATATGGGAAAATCTGTTTTAATTAAAAGGCAGACTACCTAGAAAGTCAAATAGAGAGAAAATAAAAAAACAATTGACTATTGTGAAAAAAAATAGAGAGTAAAAAACTTTAAAACTAAGCCGAAATAGCTCAGTTGGTAGAGCAACGCTTTCGTAAAGCGTGGGTCGTCGGTTCAAGTCCGACTTTCGGCTCTGCCTTTAAAACCTTGCAAGTAAGCCACTTGCGAGGTTTTATTTACAATTGCATTGTTCTGTACATATTTGCGCGGCATATAAAGCGGGTCAATACCAAAGGTTGTGGAATA
>FR901594.1:0-7362 GCA_000438015.1 Coraliomargarita sp. CAG:312
ACTATCTTTGACGATGAGCGAAAGTTGTTGAATAGGGGAAAGAAGAAGGCAAAGAAGTAAGAAATATTGCAATTCCCAACGTTGCGTTCTGTTTGCGTAAGATATTAAGGGAATAAAGGTAATTTTATAGCAAAAGCTGCGATGAAACCAAATCTGTGCGCAGCAAACGTCAGAGACTCTCTCTCATACGATTTATATTGCCGCAAAATAAAACGCACAAAAAATAATGGGGCTATTTTCTGACTAAAAGTTAATTGCATACCTGCAAATGCAGGAATGCCGCAAGTATCCCGCGGGAAACTTGTATGGATTTAATTATCTGCAAATATTGTCAAAACGCCTTATCATATGGATATTTCAAGAACGCACAACGACACTATAACCGACAAAATAAGAGAGAATGCAAAGCCAATGGATCGCATCTATAAATAAACAATCGCGAAGCATAATTAGTCTAAAAAAATACGTATATGAGTAAAATTGCGCCTATTTTATAATGGGCGCAAATATAAAGATATATAGATGCTGTAAATCCGCCACGCTGAGAATCCACCCTATAATTTATCAAATGAAAAACGGTTTATACGATGGTTCCGAACACTCAATCCCAAGTTTGCGCACAGCTTCCAGAAATCCAGTTGGATCCACTGTGTTTGCATGGAAAAGCCCGTAATGCATTGGAAAAACCTTTTGCGGCTTTAATTTTGAAACAGTTTTTACCGCCTCTTGCCATGTCATGTTCCCAAGTTTGCCGTTTATGCAAATAAACATAGAGTCTATCTTTCTGGGAAAAATCTCAACTATTTCATCGGTTAAAGCCGGATAATAAAGCGTGTCTCCTGAAACATATATGTTTTTTCCGGAAATAGAGAAAACAAAACCGATAGACTGCGGATCCGAATGTTTTGCCGGAACGGCGAAAATTTCAACTTTTCCGTCTTCATACCTATCTCCCGCCGAAAGGCCAGTAAATTTGAATGGATTAAACCCTACTTTTATATAATGTTCGCGCGCGCTTTTAGCGCCGATAAACTTCGCAGATTGAAATTTATGGGCGGCAGAAAACACCGTCGGCGCATCGTAATGGTCTGCATGGTCGTGGGTAATGCAATAGTAGTCGGGATTTAACTCTGCCACTCCCATCGGGGCAGGAACGAGACGCTTAAAACCTTCGTTCTTTGAGCGCTCAAAACAATCCTCTGACAGATAGGGATCTACCGCCAGTCTTAAGTTAGAAGTCTCAAATAGGAAGCCTCCCTGCCCCAGCCATGTCGTTTTTATTCTCGTTTCCATATCCGCAAAATTTGCGCTATTAGAACCTATCGCCATAAAAATTTCAAGTTTCTAAATCGTTTTTTATGCCGTTTATCCCTGGATTCATTTCTTATAGCTACATATAAATCGGGCTGATAACAAAGTAATTGGAAATTTTGTCCAAATATGGATTCCGCATTTATTTTCAACTCGACAAATAAGCACCGACAAAAAAAATCTGCTGTATGAAGAAGCCCTTAATTCTTTTGGCATTAGCCTGCACTATTTTCTACAATCCCAACTTAACAGCCTCTCCTGCAAATCCAGCAACTCCGGAGAATGTAGTTGCCGCAGCTGAGAAATCGGCACAATGGCATCTGCAAAATCCCTTAAAGAATCTTGGAATCCAGAGGTGGGAAATAGCGCCATTTCTTGACGCAATGATTGAACTCGCGCGCATATCCGGACAGCCGCAGTATTGGTCTGAAGTTATAAGATTGGGAAACTCCGCAGGATGGCAGCCGCTTAAAAGAATGTACCACGCCGACGACCACGCAGTCGGGCACGCATACTTAGATACGTTCATAGCCGATAAATCCAAGACATGGCGCTTAAAACCTTTTAAGAAACACATGGATTGGATAATATCCGAATCAAAAAAGCATTCAAACGGCAAATCCAAGGGCCCCAGCAGTCCCATAAGAAGTTTCGACTGGTGCGACGCCTTGTTTATGTCTCCGCCGACATTGGCCAGGCTATATTCCATAACATCGGATAAAAAATATCTGGAATATATGGATTCCGAGTTTAAATGGACGCACTCTCTACTATGGAGTTCGGAAGACAAATTATTTTACCGGGATGCATCTTATATAGGCAAAAAATCCCCAAATGGTGAAAAAATTTTATGGGGGCGCGGCAATGGATGGGTTCTTGGCGGATTGGCTCAAATCCTAAATTTTCTGCCCAAAGATATTCCGGAACGAAATTTCTACGAGGATTTGTTCAAAGAAATGTCCGACAGCGTATTAGATGCGCAGCAAGAAGACGGATTGTGGCGCGCGAATCTTGCCGATCCGGAACACATAAAGGGAGGGGAAACGAGCGCAAGCGCTTTTTTTGTATATGCTCTTGCATGGGGAATAAACAACTCAATGTTGCCAAAAGACAAATTTTACAAAGCCGTTTTAAAGGGATGGATCGGGCTTCTCGGAAATATTTGTGAAAGCGGTAAAGTAGGATATGTCCAGCCAGTAGGGGCTGCGCCCGATTCTTTCAATAAAGAATCAACCCATGCATACGGTGCGGGAGCATTCATACTCGCCGCTTGCGAAGTTGCAAAAATGCTTGGAGCATCGCAGAAAATACCGGATCCGGAACTTTTGCGCAGAGCTCAACAAATTTACGACGCATCCGGAATATGCGCATATGCTTGCAAAGTTCCAAGGCGCCAAGACGACCTAGCATGGGAAAATTCAAACATGGCATTCCGCATTTACGGCCCCGCACTTGAGAAGTCTATCGAAAACAGCGGAATAGACGTATGGGCGAAATCGGTAGCCTACCCTGTCATAGACAAGTGGTACGACGACGATTTAAGCGGCAAGCGGAGCTACCACACTGACCACGGAGAAGGCCTGGACGCATTCAAAGTTGCCGATACCGTAGGCTTGGGGGGAACTGGAATATTTAAGGACGGAAAACTTTACAAGTCGAATGTCTACAAATGCTCCGAAATTTATTGGACTACTCCTCAAACAGCCAAGTTCTCAGCTTTCTACGTATACAAAGTCGGTCAAAAAACTTACAGCGAGCGAAAAGATTTTAGATTGGAAGCCTTCGGCAAGACTTGCGAGATATCGTCGACTTTTTTTGAAGGCAGAGGCGCGCTAAGATGGATGGAACTAGGCAATAATAAAAAGGCCGCTCCGGCAAAGGATATTGTTGCAGCAACCGGTTTGCTTCCGCAATCAAAAGGCGCAAAAATATATTTCGATAAAAAAACAAAAACGCTTTGCGCCAAAGACACCCTTGCGGAAAAACCATTTGATATGTTTATTCAAATATCCTCCCTGACCGAGATAGAAGATTCCATAAAACTGGAAAGCGGCGAGGAGATAATAGCGCTTAAGCCAGATTCAAAAGGAAAAATATCTTATAAAATAAGCTACATTTGGCGGAATTAATCGCCCTTGCTCATAAAACCGCTTTATACAAGCAAAGCCTATATATCTTGTTGCATTGCAGAGCTAAACCTAAAGAACAAGAATGCCAAACACATCCACAAATTAGATTTCATCCAATATTGGGGGGCGTATTTCCGCTATCTTTTCCATTATCTTATCCACTATTATCTGTGCCCTGTCCGGATGGTTCTTCCCCGGATCTATTTCTTTGGGATAAATAGGCTTTCCGGCACATAGCAAAATCCTATGTCCTCCTGAGAGCTTATTGGACTTAGGCAATACATCGCACATGCCAAAAGAACGCATCGGCAAAATTGGAATGCCGGCTTTTATAGCCAAAAGACCTGCTCCGGCCTTGCCTTTTAATAAAGTTCCGTTTTCGCTACGCGTTCCCTCTGGAAATATTATCACGCTTTTTTTATCCTTAACTTGGGCCAAAATTTCCCTAAATGCCCCAAGATTTCCGGATTGCCCCCTCTTTATAGGAATTGCATTCATCCCCCTAAAAACAGGGCCGCTTATGCGTCCGTTCATCAAAGTATCGCGAGCCACTGCGCAAAGCTTAGTTTCGTGAAAAAATCCAACGGCAAACGGATCCAAATAGCTTACATGGTTGCAAACTATTATGCATGGCTCTTTGGGGACATTTTCGTACCCAAATAGCTCTATCCGCCCAAAGACGTCGCATATTATCGAAATAAGATGCCATGCCCCCTTATAAATATAATTTGATTTATCGGGAAATTTAAAATACCTGGGGCGCATATCTACGATTCCAAAATAAGTGACAGTGTTTTGGCGACAACCTGTTCTTTGGTCATCTTGGAAGTGTCTATAAGCTCTGCGCCGTCAGGACACAACAAAGGGGCTGTCTTGCGTGTTTTATCAAGCTCGTCGCGCCTGCTTATTGAATCGCGAATCCCTTCGTTTGCTCTGCGCTTTGCGCGGGTTTCCTCGTCGGCGTCTAAAAATATGCGCACGTTGGCGTCTGGGAAAATTACCGAGCCTATATCCCTGCCTTCCATTATCATTCCTGAAAATCCGTTTTCGCGGGCAAAATCCGACATGGAGCGTTGGTAATTTTTTAAGAAGCTCCTGACATCTTGCATAGCCGCAAATTGGGCTACATTCGCATTTATTCGCTCGGTTCTAATTTCGGAATCCGGGACTAAAACTCCATTTAAAGTTATTTTTGCAGAATTGCCGTCCAACACTGTTCCGATTTTTAATTTTTTCAAATGAGACTTTACTGCTTCCCCGTCTGACGGAGAAATTGAGTTTTCAAGCAATCCGTAAGCCACAGTTCGATAATGCGCACCTGTATCTATGTGCATATAGTCCAATATACGCGCACACTCTTTTGAAACGCTGGATTTGCCGACTGCTGCCCCCCCGTCGACAGCCACAACGCGCAGATCGTCCGAGCTTGACCGCGCGGAATACAGCTCTTCAAAAAAGTTTTCCCACGTTTTTGAGACGCAATCGGGATTTTCTATTTCGATCCATTCGCGCCCGTCTCCGAAGATATCTGCGGAAGCCAATATGGAAAAGCTCATTGCAATGCGATGGTCGTCGTAAGTATTTACTAGTACTGGGGCGGAGATTTTTTTGCGCAACTCGTCGCGCGTAAAAGGAACAATTTCGATGCCGTCCGCATGCTCTTCTACCCTCGCGCAAAACTTGCGAAGTTCCGTTGCCATTGCCGAAACCCTGTCTGTTTCCTGGCGCCTTGTATGTGCAATTCCCTTTATTTTCAATTCAAACGGCAAAAGCGGAGAAACCGCGGCCAAAGTTAGAAAAGTGTCTGAAATATCTTTAAAATCCAGTTCAACCTTTTGTGGAAATACTTTGGAGCCTGACGCAAAAACCAAAAGATTGTCTCCGGTTTTTTCCGTTTTTATCAACCCCAACTCCTCTATTAAGCCTACAAATGCAGCGTCTCCCTGCAGGCGGCAATCGGCAAATCCCTGAAGTTCGCATACACCTCCTACAATTGCGGGAAGCATCGCGAAATAACTGGATGCAGTAGCGTCGGGTTCTATATTGAATTCGCGTTCTTGAAATATGTGTTTTTGAGACTTTGCTATCTCGAAAGTATTTTTATCGGCTACATTTGATTCAAAACCGAACTCGCGCATAACCTTTAGGGTCATATCGACAAACGGCCTTGACACGGTTTCCCCTATCAACTTTACCGTTACCGGCGTGTCGGCCATTGGCGAAACCATTAAAAGCGCCGAAAGCATTTGGCTTGACGCCTCGGCATCTATTAAGATTTCCCCTCCATGCAAGCCGCAAGTTTTTACTCTAAATGGAAAATGGTTTTCCTCGCCGAGGAAATCGAATTGGGCTCCTTGCGATTTCAGGGCGTTTACCAGACCTTTTATAGGGCGGGAATACATTGCCTTATCTGAATCGAAGAAATAGCGGCCGCCTTTCCCGCGGAGAGCGACTAGAGCAGTTATGAAACGCGCGGCTGTCCCCGCATTTCCAACAAACAAATCAGCTTCGGAATTCGGCACTGCGTCCAATACGGATTCCACATAAATTTTATTCTCGTATTTATCGAGGCTGACAACATACCCGAGCCTGGACAAACAATCAGCCATTATGAGGGTATCGCGCGAAAACAGCGCCCCATTGAGAACTGTCTTGCCTCCTGCAAGCGCGGCAAGCAACAATGCCCGGTTAGTTATGCTTTTTGATCCGGGAGCCCTAACGCTAGCCCGGCATTTGCCTCTAAACGGTTTTATGGCAATTTTTGATGGCATAAATTTTATAATGTATTTTGGAGTTCGTCGCGATACTTCTTTGCAGCCCGCAAATGTGCGGAAACTGCGGCTGAATCGCAATTTTCAATGTTGCTGATTAATGCGTCTAAATCTGCGCGGTAGTCTTTCAATGCGGACAAGATTTCAGACCGGTTGTCAGATATTATTGATTCCCATATTTCCGGAGATCCGGAAGCCACGCGGGTTGTGTCTCTAAAACCCGGTCCGCAATATTTTTTTAGATCGTCCGGAGATTTTGACGCGTTGACACAAAGAGTTCCGGCAAGCAAGTGCGGAAGATGGCTTATATGGGCGACTATAAAATCGTGGTTCCTTGGGCTTGTACAATACACCTTCATTCCAACCGCCGTCCAAAATTCCGCCAAAATTTTCGCAGCCGGTTCGTCCTGAGAGTTTGAGACCACGAAACACGGCCGATTCTCAAACAAGCGGTCGTCGGAAAAATCTATGCCTATTTTTTCTGAGCCGGCCATAGGATGCGACCCTACAAAGACAGCGCCGGTGCCTGCGCAAATTTTCTCGCATTGGGAGCATATTGCTGTTTTCACGCTGCCAACGTCAGTAAGAATAGCCCCGCCTTTTAGATTTCCTGAAATTTCAGCCGCCACAACAGGAATTTTATCAGTGGGCGTGCACAATACTATTAAATCGGCATTAGCTGCGGCGCAAGACGGAGATTCGCAGACTTCGTCAAAGATATTCGGCAAAGCCCGGCATTTCTCCCTAGTAGATTCGCTGCGAGACCACGCTTTTACATTTTTTGCCACGCCGCGGGCTTTCAGTGCACGCGCCAACGAAGCGCCCAAAAGCCCTGTTCCGAGAATAGCAACAGTGTCTATTAAATTCATTGTTAAAGACCTTAGCATTGCGCCGGATTCTCTCAACAAAATTCTTTCAAAATCGCATTCTCTTCTCAAAATAAATTTCAAATATTCTTTGCCGTTAAAAACGCCAAATTTTCTAATTTTACACAGCAGCCAGCCTCTGGATGAATTGCCAACGCCTCAAATCTATCTAAAAGCTCCGGCATATTTTAGATGTCCTGGTATTTTTTATTTGATAGGAAATCTAAAGATGCCCCATTCTTGGGGGCGCGCCTAAATGAGGCAGCGCATATGCAAGAAAAAACC
>FR901594.1:7418-10280 GCA_000438015.1 Coraliomargarita sp. CAG:312
CCGCCGACAACAAATATCTGCAAGCCCTACGCCCCGCAACCGCCGTCTTTGTATCCGCAGTCTCTGCAAGAACGGCATTTGCCGTCGAACACATATGCGTATGAATGGCACTTTGGGCATGTCAAAGCGCTTCCCATGGCATTTATCTTTATTTTTTTCGGAGGCTGGGAAGCCATCAAAGGCAACTCAGTCTGCATGGGTTCTTTGCTGATGCTGTCAACTTTTAAGGTATTGGACGAATTTCTAAACATCGCGCTTATGTAGTTTTGGTCCAGCGAGCGCAATCTGCGGCCGTTTTCAGACGGGAACATCCAATCCAACAACTGCATAAGCAAATCTACTATACTTTTGCAGGTGTGTATTTCAGGCTTGTTTTCATCCTGATATTCGCCAATTTTGACCCATCCGGAAGGATCAAACGACATATAGCGGAAAGACGAAATAAAGTCGTCGAACGGAACGCCGTACTGCAGGGCTATCGAGAAGGCCTTACAGAACGCTCCGAACATGCCGTTTATAAAAGAGCCTCCCTGCCCCAACGAACCGAAAATTTCACCGCAATACCCATTTTCGGAAATTCCTACAGTCATAAAGCCGTTTATTTCCTCTCCGACTGTAAATTTCACTGTTTGGCCCCAACGGCGGTATGGCAGGCGCTTGCGGATCGGGTTTGCGTGCTCCTGCATGCGGATTTGCGTCGCTGTATCCAAAACTTTCTGCCAAGCTTCCTGAATTTCCGTGGAATCCAAGCGGGTGCTGTAGACTGCGTTGGCTTTTGAGCCGTCGCGGTATATTGCTATGCATTTAACCCCCAACTGGTGGCTTTCAATGAGGCTGTTTACTATGTCCGTCTCCGTGGCTGTCGCGGGCATATTGATTGTCTTTGACGATGCTCCGGAAATGAAAGGCTGGAGAGCCCCGAGCATTTTCACATGGCCTTCGGTTGCTATGCAGCGCGTGCCTCCAAAAGCCGTATTTGCGCAATCAAACACCCTTAGAGTTTCCTCGTTAACCCACGGGATTCCCTCCATATGCCCGCATCCGTAAAATATAGACATATCCGATATCGGAAGCTTTCCCTTTTCAGAGAGAGAAGCGAGCCTGTTAAAGAATTCATGGTATTCTTCGTCGTCCCTGAACGAACCAATGCGCCCAATTATTTCGCGGCAAATTTCGCCGCCTTCGCGAAGATTCTTAAGAATTTCCGTACGGTCCTTTATTTTGCGGGATTGCAGAAAGTTTTCAACCCCGGCCAAACCGGAAACTTCCGCTATTATAGCTACGATTTGCTCAAAAGAATATCCTAGTTTCTGTAGCCCCATCGGAACAAGCCCGTTTATTAGAGTCATTGTTCCGCCGCCGCTCAACTGCTTGTGCTTTACCAATGAATATTCCGGCTCTGCAGAAGTTGTCCCTTCCTCATAAATGCCCAGAGGAGCGCTGATTGTTCCGGTTGGAGCAATGCATGTCACAAAACTGTTGCGGAAAGATTTAGCCGAACGCACTCCGTGCCAAAGTTCTCCAGCTTTAGAAATAACTTTCAACCATTCGTCGCCGACGTCCACCTTGTCGGTTCCAATGCTCATATGGAATCCATTTATTGCATCTTCGGCAGAAAACGACTCTTCATTTGGCAAACTCGTCGGCGCTTTTCCCGAAACCTTTATGCCGGCGATTTTCTTTAGTTCGTCGTTCATTACAGAATGCATATTTATGACCCTGCGCATGCTGCCCTTTATAAGCGGGTATTTTGTGAACTCGCCCAGTATTGCGGAAAGATTCGCGCTTACAGTGTAGCATGTTGACGTCAACAACGACGCCAAACTCGCGGCAATTGTTCTTCCTTTTGCCGAATCGTAGGGAATTCCGAGAGACATCAACAGCCCGCCTATATTTGCCAATCCAATGCCAGTAGTGCGATAGTTTACCGTGTTTATAGCTATCTCAGGAATCGGGAAGCCTCCCTTAGACACGTTCATGTCCGCAGCCAACATAGCAATTTTTACGGCGTGCATAAACTTGTCGATTTCAAACTCGTTGTTGCGGTAAAATCTCAAAACGTTAAAAGAACTTAGATTGCACGAGCTAAACAAAGGCCCTAAATATTCCGAGCACGGATTGCTTGTTTCAATCATGCATTCGTCGCGGAACGTGCTCCAGAAATTTATTATGTCATTGTTGTGCAGTCCGGGTTCGGCGTTGTTCCAAATGGCGTCGGCCATTATGTTGAGCAGCTCCATAGGCTCGTATTCGCGGACTATGTGCGACGGATCTTTCACCCAGCGAGTCGCATACTTTTCCCCCTTTTGAAATGCCACCCAAAAACCGCTTTTCATTGACACCGTATGATTGGCGTTCTGATTGGAGAGAGTCTGCCCGTAAATTAAGTCGTCCATCGCAGGACTAAAAGATTTATCCACAACAAACGGAGTCGACAAAAGCATTTTTGCCGCGATTTGCTCTTCGGGAGAACCGTCTTTTATCTTCATTTCGGCAAGCTTGCGCAGTCCGTATTGGACATTATGCTCTTGAAGTATGACTTTGGCAATCTCCTCTTGGCGGAATTTTGTTTTTACAAATTCAAAAACGTCAGGATGGTCGGAATACATAACCACCATGCGAGCCGCCCGGCGGGTTTTTCCTCCGGATTTTATGGCGCCGGCCATTCTATCCCAGCCTCTGTCGAAAGAGAGCGGCCCAGATGCGGAGCCTTTCCCAGCTATGGGTTCGCCTTCGCTTCGTATGGAAGAAATGTTTATTCCTATTCCCGAACCGCTTGAAAATATGCTGCCTTCAGTATATTGGTGCTTTAAAATTGCCTCCATCGAATCTTTGACGCCCAATATGAAACACGCACTGGCT
>FR901594.1:10290-11754 GCA_000438015.1 Coraliomargarita sp. CAG:312
AACACGCACTGGCTTGAGGGTTTGCATAGGCATTCACGGCTTTTTTTGCCTCTACGCCCTTTTTTGTCTCCACACCGTAATATGCGTCGTTGCCTTTGTTGCCCAATACATCGCGCAAATCTGGGCGACCCCAACGCCACTGTTCCCATTGACCTATATTAAACCAAACCGGGCTGTTTGGCGCCCAGATTTGGTGGAGGAGCATATATTTCATTTCCTGATTGTAAACCAGTGCCGATTTTTCGTCGGCAAAATAGCCCATTTGATATCCCCATACAGTATATGTGTTGGCAATTCTATCAAAAATTTGCTTTATAGAATCTTCGTATTCGGGAGTGCCTTTTTCTTTTCCAAAAATATATTTGCTGACTGTTATTTTTAATGCGTTCTCCCCCCAATGGGCGGGGACTTCAACATTTTTTCTTTCAAAAACCGTTTCACCTGCTGCGAACATTTTGATGTCGTGCCGAACCCACTTCGCGGTATCGTATGCAAATGTACCCGCTTTTGTAAAAACCCTTTCAAATTTGAATCCGCCCGATGGGCCTTTTTTCCCCAAATCAAGAGTTTGATTGCCGTCTACGATTATTTTTGCCATGAGTTGTTCTATTTAAGTTAAAGTTTTGTATGGTGAAATTTTAGCAACAAAGAACGACGAGATTAATATATCTTTCTTCCTTGTTGAATCAAATTGGAATCCTACCCTAACAGACCATCAAGCAGAGTCAACTTATTTTACAATTTTTTTTCAATTATTTATCTGTCAATAAGTTAAGACTCTCTGTGAAATTCGGTTTCTAAAAAAAAATCATTGTAAAAAATAGCTAATAACATTGCCGCTCAAACAATAAAATCCTATGTTGCGCTAAAATGAAAGAGCAAGGCTGTTATAGACGAATTTCGCGCGCGAAAACTAAAAAAAATCCGCCGAATATCAAGCAATACAACCCTTACTTTGCAAATACTGTTTTAGCCCATAAAGAAAGAGGCAGCGCATATCCGCTTGAAGGACGCAGCGCCAATTCTCCGGCTTCAGTATTCCCGCCGCGGGTTTTGCCGAAATATTCTTCAAGCATATTTGCCGCCATTACAGGCGAAGCGTCGATGGAATACAATGTCATTAACACGAACATCGGCGAATTTGAAACTAAGGCTGCGCAAGCCTCCAAAAGTTCAGGTAGCATTTTGTCCAGTTTCCAAAGCTCCCCTTTGGGTCCCCTCCCGAAAGCCGGAGGATCCAAAACTATCGCATCGTATTTTACCCCCCTGCGGACTTCTCGCTTGGCAAATTTCAAGGCGTCGTCGACTATCCATCGAATTGGAGTATTTTCCAAACCGCTTGCAATCTGGTTCCTTCTAGCCCAATCGACAGATGGCTTTGAGGCGTCGACATGCGTGACGCAATATCCCGCCGCCGCAGCAGCCAAAGTAGCCCCGCCGGTATATCCGAAAAGGCTCAACAAC
>FR901594.1:11760-26757 GCA_000438015.1 Coraliomargarita sp. CAG:312
GGTATATCCGAAAAGGTTCAACAACCTAGGCTTATCCGGCGAACTGCGCAAACGCGCCGCCGAACCGATAAAATCCCAATGCGGCTTTTGCTCTGGAAAAACGCCCACATGTTTTGTTCCGTCCATAAACTTGGTGCAGAACTTTATTTTTCCGCAGGAAAGCTCCGGAGCGCTTGTCTTCTTAAAAAATTCCCAGCGGGAGGATTTTTTGTCATCGTCAAAATAGCGGCAATTGGCTGTTTTCCACAGCGCAGGATTTTGTTTTTTCCACCATGCTTTGGGTTCACTGCGCACAACTACGCAGTTTCCGAACCGCTCAAGTTTCAGCCTTTCCCCCGAATCCAGAAGTTCATATTCGGGGAAGTCGGAAAACAGAACTTTCAGATTGTTGTCGAAAGACATGGTTTTAAATTTCGACCATTTTTATAATTTCGGAAAGGTTTACCCGTTTTTCATAAATCGCTTTCCCGACTATAACCCCATCCAAGTTGCGATATTCGCGAGACAAGAGATTTAAGTCTTCTATATCTTTTGGAGACGCAACCCCCCCGGAAGCAATAAGCTTAGCGCCGACCGGCAAAAGGATATCCAACATTTTTTTCTGCGAAACCAAATTTACACCCGACAGCATTCCGTCAGTATCAATATCTGTAAATATAAAAGTTTTCACTCCGCCCGCAGCAAGTTTTTTAGCCAAATCGAATGCCGACACGTCAGAGACATCAACCCATCCGTTCACCGCAACCATGCCGCCTTTTGCGTCGATTCCAACCGCTATTTTATCGCCAAAATTTTCCGCCAGAGAAATGGCAAACTCGGGATTAGTGCATGCTTTCGTGCCGACAATTGCCCGGTTTACTCCGGCATCAAATGCGGCTTTTACGGCCGTTTCGTCGCGCATTCCCCCTCCAAGCTCGACAAAAAGCCCCAGAGACGCAATCTGTTCTATAGTTTTTAAATTGAACATGCGACCTCCAAATGCGCCGTCTAAATCCACTACGTGTATGTTTTTTGAACCGGCATCGACAAACGATTTTGCAGCGTCGACAGGATTCTCAAAGTAGATTGTCTTGTCTTCGGCAACTCCTTTTTTCAGACGGACGCACTTCCCGTCTTTTATATCCACCGCTGGGTAAATCTTCATGCTATTCTTGATATGATTTTGAGACTACTATTCTAAATCCAACCATCCTATTGCGCTGTTTTTCGTCCATTGAAAATTCGGACAAATCCAGCATAGAATCCGTTTGGGTCTGGGCTCCGCCGCCTATTATTTTATAACCGCTAACCGCGTCTTCGTCATCCGAAATGACATATTCGCCAACATTGCCCAGCAGGTCGTAAAACCCCCTGTCGTTTGGTTTTTTAGTAGCCACAGGATGGGTATGTCCGCCGCTATTTATATTATTCCATGATATTTCATTTAAATCGGCATAACGCAAAGACCCTACCGCCGCCTTAAACTGCGCTTTTGACGGAAGCGAAACATTGCGGCCAAGTATCCATGAAAGCCTGTTGCAAAAGCGAGATATTTCTTCAGCAGTCACCGAATCGACCGGCTTTCTCGGATTATCGGAATCACGGCTTGGATTTTCCTGCATTATCAGTATGAACAAATCTTGAGGAACTTCCGTCTTTAGCATTTCAACGGAATCGAAACCTTCTATTTTTTGCAAATTTCCCAAAACCTGCTTTTGTATTTGGGGAATATTGTTGGCCATAAAAGTTATATATCGCAAACGCAATATAAGATCGTCGTTAACCGTCTGGCTGCGGGGAAAATTTGTTTTGAACTGTTCTGATTTTCTAAGCAGATTCAAGGAAATGTCTTTGGCCTTTTCGAAATCTCCATCGTACAACGCCCGGTTAAGAAGCTTGTCTTGCTCCACAATTTCCTTGGCGAACTTCCAACTGTAGGCATCAACCCGCTTCTTTTCGTAGTCGGAAATTTTCTCGTCGGAAGCATGTTCGCTTTTTGGGAAAAGCCGGTTTAATTCTTTTTGGACTTCTACGGCGTCCCCATACGACTCAGACGCCAATATATGGTCTCCGGCTGCTTCGGCGGATCTGGCTTTTTCAAGGTAGTCGTTTATTTTTGCAGCAAGGCTTGAAGACTTCAAGGAATCCAACTCTATATCGAGCTTTTGGAGCCGCGCAAAATCGGTATAGACCGACGTTGGATAGGTCGAATTCATTTGGGTTATAGTTTCGATGGCTTTCTCAAACTGCAACTGCGCCGTAGCCCAATCGCCTTTCTCCAAAGCTTCCCGCGCCGCATTTTCCGCCTCGACGCTTTTCAGATACATTGGGCGCGCCAAAAACATCTTAACCCTGCTGTCAAACTGGGCCGATTTTCGAATGTCTTTGTACTTAGAATGGGGATAATCTGTATTTATGCGCGATTGCAGATCGTAAAGCTGCTTATAGATTTCCACCGCTTCGGAATCTTTTTCCTCCGTTTCAGCCGCCAGAGCTTTTTTTTCCAACTCGGCGATGATTTCCGCCAACGGAGCTGCTTCCGTGTCGTCCAAGCGCGTCTGCAATTTTAGCAGCCTTTCTGCTGGGGCTCTATCTATGAGCCGAGCTTTGTCTATGTAAACTTCTTGAAGGGCTATCGCCCGACGCAGCTTTTCTATATCTGCTTCCGTCACCTTTGCAGCAAGGCTTGCCTTCTCAAACTCATCCTCGAGCATTTCCGACTCTTTCAGGATGTCTTTGCTTTCACGCTCCGGATCAATATAGACGTAATCGTATTCGACTTTTTTTCCGGGACCGAGCAAAGTAAGAAAATAGAAGAATGCAAGCACCAAAGCCGCTGCAAATATTACAAGTATAGCCTTGAAAAAATTCATATTTAATTTTTCGGTTTTGTATCGGTTCTAATAAATTTTAACAACCTCGGTTTAGATAGATTTAACAGCGGAACTTGCTGTTCTTTACAGGCATCCATTAAAAGCAAGCCCGATTTTATTATGCAATCCAGATATCGATAAGTCAAGCCCAGTATAATAACGACTTTTTTGAAAGTCATCCATTAAAGAAACGCCCTATAAAATAGGGCGTTTCTAAAAAATCCAGCCGCTACTTTGCAGAAGACTGCTTAATTTCTATTATATCGTGCGGAGCGCTTTCTTTTTGTCCGGCTCCGGTGAGACGCGCATACCGAGCATTTTTGCGCAGTTCGGAAAGGTTCTTAGCCCCCAAATATCCCATTCCGCTTTGAATTCCGCCCACAAATACTCGCAAAGCTTCGTCCAAAGAACTCGAAACCTCCTTCAATGCCTCGACGCCTTCCGCAGTAATTTTATCAGTCTTATTTTTTATATCGTGCCCGTACCTTGCCGCGCTGCCTGCCTTCATTGCGGACAAGCTTCCCATACCGCGGTACTGTTTGTACATCTTTCCATTGATTTCCATAACCTGTCCGGGAGCTTCCGGGCAGCCGGCCAAAAGGCCTCCGCAAATCATTGCGTCGGCCAGAGTCAGCGCCTTTACCATGTCGCCGCTTTTGGTTATTCCGCCATCGGCTATCGTTCGGACCCCCAATTCCCGCGCGGTTTTGGAACATACATAGAGAGCCGTCAATTGCGGAATTCCAACGCCCGCGACTATGCGCGTAGTGCATATTGATCCCGGCCCCTGGCCTATTTTTATCGCATCGGCCCCGCATTTTGCCAAGAACTCCACTCCGGCACCGTTTGTGACATTTCCGCCAATAAGAGTGAGGTTCGGGAAGGCTTGCCTAAGAGCCTTTACAGTGCTTCCAACGCCTTCGGTAAATCCGTGGGCGGTAGAAACCGCCGCTACATCCAGCCCTTCGTCCACGAGCGCCCCGACATGGCTTATCATATTTTCAAAATCCAGGGACCCGTCGGGCTTGCGTATCATGGCGATAGAAGCGCCGCAAAGAAGCCGAAACTTTGAGTCGCGGGCATTTTTCTTTTGCCCGTCGCGCTCTGCGGAAATCCTTTCGATATCGCTTAGCGTAAACAATCCGCGCAGTTTGTCGTCGTCGTCCACAACAAGAAGCTTATGTACCCCAAAATGTTCGTCAAAAAACGCGTCCGCAACGGCAATAGGGTCTGATCCTAGGTCTTTTTGAGATACGGTAAACACTTCGGCGCGGGGAGTCATAGCCTTTGCCACGCTAAGAGCAGCGTACCTCTCTTTTACAATGCTTCCGGGAAGAAGCCCGACTAGACGGTTTGAAGAATCGACTACCGGAAATGTGCGGAATCTGAAATTTTTATCAGATACGATTTTCAGAACGTCGCCAATCAGCATATCGGGAGATACTTTTATAGGCTCCTGTATCAGCCCATGTATGTAATTTTTCACCCGCGCAACCTCAACCAGCTGTTCCTTTTGGGACATATTGCAGTGAATCAGCCCCATGCCTCCGTTGCGTGCCATCCCTATGGCCATTTGCGATTCCGTCACGGTATCCATATCCGACGAAATTATCGGGAGGGAAAGATGTATAGAGTCGGAAAGAGTCGTATCTAATTTTGTCTCCCTTGGAAGAATATCAGAGTATTGGGTTGCGAGGGAAACGTCGTCGTATGTGAGGGCATAGCCCGCGTTAGAAGTAAAGAACGCGTCTGCGTCCAAAAAAAACTTATCATCCAATTTGTTGCTCATAGCTAGTAGATTTTCCCTTACGTGGATTAGGCAGTGTGCCGGGAACTGTCAAATCTTTTTTTGACTTTATTTTAATCAAAAAAAACCGGGAACCCGTAAAGGGGATCTCGGCTTAGCGCAAAAATTTATTTAACTGGCACGTCTGCGGCCTAATGCCAACGCCAATGCTAAAAGCCCAAAGGCAGACGCAAAAAACGCCGGTTCGGGAACGGCAATAGCGTTTAGATACCAGCCGCCGTCAGTCTCTTCCCAATAGAAATCCTTGAATCCGTCCGCGCTTATGCTCGACAACAAATCTTCATCATTTTTTGATTTGACGAATATCGTATTATTTTTGAATCCCGTAATGTCTATTAACCTGTATTCCGTAAGCGTGTCTCCGTCAGCAACCAAAGTATCCAGCGTGAGGGACGTAAGATTTTCTCCCAATGTCAAGTGGAGTGTGGTTGTATTTCCGGCAGATTCGTCGCCCCAGAAAGATATGCCGTAAAGATCTTGGTTCGCATACAAGTCCACATAAACATCGGAGTAAACCCCTCCGATAATTATTTTCCATTTGCCGTTGTATTCCTGAGAGCGCAAGCCGTTTTCCTGGTGCAAAATAACGCGAGCGTTGTTCCCGTATATGCGAAGCTGCTTTGATACCGTCACCAAACCGCCTTCTTCAACTTCCAAAACTGAGTTTGCCCCCAAAGCCAAAGACACGTCGCCATTGTTTCCGGAAGTTATCAAAACATTTCCGCCGTTTTTCACAGTCATTTTTGAATTGTATAAACCGTCGGCGGCTCCTTTTGTAGAGGTGTCGTGGGTTATTATAAAATTTCCGGCTATTTCAATGTCGGCATTATTGGCGGTAAATTTTATTTCAGTTCCAGCTGCGGGAGTTGCCATCTCAAATTTTCCACCCGATGCTACATTAAATTTTGTCCTTATTCCGCTGGCTTGATTTATAAAATAATCGCCCATTACATTCATCGTGCCAAGAACATTCACGTCAACCGCAGCGTATTGCTTCACTGAACCCGACAAAAACTTTGTTCCGGCTGCGGAATCGCCTATATTTATTACGGCGTTTGTATATGCGCTACTTCCGTCGCCCCCGGAAAATTCCACTGTTTTATACTCTATTGACGAATCATCGCCCTGCTTCAATACATTGGTGTTGCCAAAGAGATTTATGCACAATGTCCGATATTCGGCGCCGCCTGTGTTTGTTCCGAATTCAATATCGTTATAAGAATTTAAAGTAGTTTGGGAATCAAACGTTAACGATTTTGTATAATCTTGGGTTAAGTCGGTAATATTTGAATTGACGAAAACCCCCAACTGCCTGTCCGGATTGGATGAATCAAATATAGTTACAGTACCTCCAGAAAAAACTACATTTTGATCGTATATTTCCGCTTTAGACCTTCCCTGCAAACCTATGTCTATGGCCGCATTGCTACCGGAATCATTTTGGGCGGCATCTATATTTATAGAACCGTTTGCTCCATCTGCGGCAGTTCCGGACATATTATATGTAAAAACTCCATTATTATTGTACCCCGTATCGGAATTAGAGCCAATTTTCCCTACAGTATAATCGCCGTCTACAGACATGGATATTGAATTCCATTCATTTGCGATATATGCTGTATTTGAATTGGGCGGCAGAGGAACCTCTTTGTTTTGCCAAGAACCTGATGAACTCCAAAGTATATTTTCGTTCCCGTACATTTTATTGACATCTTCAAGCGCGGCAAAAAGCGAGGAAGAAGCCGCCGCATACGCAATCACAAACAGATATTTCGAAGCACAATATTTCATAATAACTAACAAATATTTATTACTGAAAGTAATGTAAGTTTCTATGTTGTCAAGAACTGTCGAAAAAAAAACGCCGATTTCAACTTGGAAATCGGCGTTTAATAATAAATTTATTTCATTAGAAAATGCTATACGAAACCGTAAAGCCCGCCATCACTATGGCTACCATGCTCATTAGCTTAATGAGAATGTTTAACGAAGGACCGGATGTATCCTTAAACGGATCCCCGACAGTATCGCCAATAACGGCGGCTTTATGGGCAGTAGAACCTTTGCCTCCAAAATTGCCCTGCTCGATATATTTCTTGGCATTGTCCCATGCCCCACCGCTATTTGCCATAAATACAGCAAGAACAAATCCGGATGCCAAAGCGCCGCCGAGCAATCCCAAAACTCCTGCAACTCCGAAGAAAATGCCAGTTACTATTGGAGCGGCAACGGCAAGCAACGCCGGGAAAAGCATCTCTTTCTGGGCGGCTTTTGTGGAAATTGCCACGCAACGCGCATAATCAGGGTCGGATTTGCCTTCCATAATTCCGAGATTTTCGCGGAACTGGCGGCGGACTTCCTCAACCATTTGGTTTGCCGCCCTACCCACCGCGTTCATGGTCAAGCCGCAGAACAAGAACGACATCATGGAGCCGATAAACATTCCCAAAAGGACCTTTGGGTTCATCATATTTACCTGGTAAACGCTCATAAAATCAAGCAAAGACGCAGTTTCCAAATTGCTGCCCAATTCTTTGAATTTTTCAAGAGTGGAGCTTGCGTATTCGGATATTGACGAATTTCCCTGCACTCTTATCAGACCTATGCGCAATTCTTCAATATACGACGCCAACAGCGCCAATGCAGTCAAGGCAGCCGAACCGATTGCAAAGCCCTTGCCCGTTGCAGCAGTTGTGTTTCCGAGAGAATCCAACATGTCCGTGCGATGGCGAACCTCTTTGCCCAACCCAGACATTTCTGCGTTTCCGCCGGCATTGTCTGCGATAGGCCCATATGCGTCAGTTGCCAAAGTTATTCCCAAGGTGGAAAGCATTCCAACCGCCGCAATTCCTATACCGTAGAGGCCTTGGCTCATATTTGCCAAATCTCCGCCAGCCGAAAACGCATATGCCAGCGCAGTGCCTATTACAATCGCCATGACAGGATATAAAGTGGACACCATTCCAACTCCCATGCCTCCGATAATAACAGTTGCCGGACCAGTTTTGGCCTGTTCGGCAATTCCCTGGGTAGGCTTATAGGCTTCAGATGTGAAATACTCCGTAATTTTTCCAATGAAAATACCAGTCACCAATCCTACAATGATTGATCCCCAATTTCCGAACCAATTCGGCGTTCCCAAATAATAGAGAGCCGCAAGCGACACGATAGCAATCAGCACCGAACTTACATTTACGCCCCTTCCGAGAGCGTTTAGAAGCTCCTTGCTAGTAGCGCCGGAACGAACTCTAACAAAATAAATACCTATCAGAGAAAGGAGGACTCCCACAGCTCCTATTATCATCGGAGCCAATATTGCTTTCATTTGCACAACCGGATCCACCATATATGCAGCCGCTCCCAACGCTGACGTCGCCAATATGGAACCGCAATAGGATTCGTAAAGGTCTGCGCCCATTCCAGCTACGTCTCCAACATTGTCGCCGACATTGTCGGCTATCGTAGCCGGATTGCGCGGATCGTCCTCAGGGATTCCAGCCTCCACTTTGCCGACCAAATCCGCTCCAACGTCCGCGGCTTTTGTAAATATTCCGCCACCGACACGCGCGAACAAAGCTTGCAGGCTGGCTCCCATGCCGAATGTCAGCATGGTAGTTGTTATTACAACCATTTTATGCGCCTGGCTGGCGTCGTCTATAAATTTGTTTAAAATTACAAACCAGATCGAGATGTCGAGGAGAGCCAATCCAACAACGACCAATCCCATAACCGCGCCCGAGCGGAAAGCGACGCGCAAACCCGCATCCAAGGAATTTTTTGCTGCCCACGCTGCCCTATTTGATGCGTAAGTTGCCGTCTTCATTCCAAAGAACCCGGCTAGACCGGAGAAGAATCCCCCCGTAATAAATGCGAACGGCACCCAGTTATTCTGAACATTTAATCCGTACGCCAAGAATACAAAAAAGAAAAATAGTATTATAAAAACAGCACTTACAATCTTGTATTGCTGGCGCAGATAGGCAAGAGCGCCCTGCCTTACGTGCAAGGCTATCTTCCGCATAATCTCGGTGCCTTCGTCCTCCTTTTTCATACCCTTGTAAAAATTGTATGCGAATACAAGGGCAATTATGGATGCAACCGGAACTAGCCAGAAGATAGGGTTTATTGCTGTGGATGCGCCAGACTGCGCACTAGCCAATATACTGATATAAGCGATATTCATAAGTATTGTTTGAAGTTTTGGCAAAATCGAAATTTTATTTTAGAGAAAATCAAATTTTCAAAATAAAACAAATTCCGTTCTAATACATTGGAGAGTAAATTTAAAATCTCCATCTTTTTTTTTATTTTTTTTGCATTAAGCAGAAAATAGATTTGTCGAAAAAGCTTGTAAAATAACTTAGAATTTCCAAAATTGGGTGTGTCAGAAAGGACATATCAAAATTAAAAACAAAATCCCAAAGGACTAAAATGAAGAATTATCTGTACTTGTCATTGCTGCCTGAAGCCCTCATCGCTTCAAATCTCTCACCCGAAGAATTTGGCGGCTATTTCGCAACGGGAGTATTTAGGCGCAACTGCGACCAGGCAATATTTTTTGAAATAGACCCAAACTTTAAATCGGACTATCTGCCCGTCGCAAAGCTAGACGAATTGTGCAAACCCCACCCAGACGGACGTCCACACAAATCGGTGTATCTTTCTGTGTACCGTGTGCTGGAGCATATACCGATGTCGGCATTTAGGAACTTATATCTAGTCACATCAGACGGGAAAACTTTGGAATTGTCGAAATCCGAATTCGTCCCCGATCCCAAACAGCATTTATATATGTACCAGGATTTTGCTCCCTGCCGACCAAGAGTCGCTAGCATTCTGAATCCCAAGGAATACGTAGCCCGCCTTACGTCTTCGGAAAGATTGGTTAATTTACCCAAACTAGCTTTTTGCGACATGGATCTCGGTGCGTTGGAATCCGATCCTCAAAATGGAGATCTTGGCAGCCTGCCATATAAGAACCAGCACCACCTGCGCGACTGCCTTATGCAAGTAAACAGCAAGGGCGGTAAAAACAATAAGGTTGTTGCGCGTTCGGGAGACGACTTTCTATACCGCACCGTCAGAACTGGGTTCTTTGTCGGGACAGGCGACGATATGATCTTCTACAAGATGCCATCCCAAGAAGAGCTTGAAAACAAGCATTACAACTGGTGGCGTTCAGCCCAAAGCGCGTTTGCAAAATAAGAGCTGGATGTTCTTTATTGTGGGCAATAGCCGTTTTTTTTAAAGCGTGTCATTTGCCTCCATTGCTTGCATCGCGACTAAAACTCCATTTGAAAGAGTAGATGACTAAAAAAGTATCTAATCTTTTTTGCAGGGGCAAAAAAGACTGCTTCGCATTGCGCTTGCCGGCAATAAATAGCGCATTTAACGCAAGTACAGCACAAAAGAACATCCGCCAAAACAGTTTTTCTGCCATCCTTGACAATTTGCGCATTTCACCAATCCGAAAGCTTGAAATAGCCGCGATTGCGAATTGTTTTTATAAATATTCTTTATAAAAAAACGCGAATATGCATAAATTTATTTTCCGATTATTTGCAATCTACGATTTCAAGGGGGTAAATTAAGCTTCCGCTTGAATGGCAATATCAAAAAAAAAGACGCAATGCGGCATTTTGCTTGTCTGCTAGCAGGCTTTTTTAGGGAAACAAGCAGCGTTTAAACCGGGCATATTAATATTTCAAAACATGCAAATTGCCCATCGGCAAGCAAAGCGGCAAGCAGAAGTCATTTTTATTCCTATTTGCCAAGGCATGCAGCCCGGCTGCGGCGATTCGGTCGCCTGCGCAAACTTATAAAAGCAAAGCTCTTTCTCCGCCCCCCCAGTTGGGGCATATTCTGACACAGAGAAAAAAATGCAAAAAAGTTTAAATGCGCTATTTAAGCCCTAAATGCCTGCCCATAAAACTGACGCTCTCCTCCCTCAAAGCCGCAAATAAAACATAAGCCCAACTGCTGCCGAATAAGCAACTGGTAACCGCTCTTAAAAAAGCAGTTTTAAGTTGAATTTATTGATGTTAAAAAAGCAAATTGCGCGCATTACTATTAAGGGGAAGTAGCTGATTTTTCACGGACTTTTCATTCCTTATTGCCAAGCAATGCAAGACGAATTTAAGCATTGCAGCGCAAACCTTTTTTGCGCCAAGAATAAAAAATCGGAACTTGCTCCAATCCTATCGGATAATTTTTGCGCAATGCGCCTAAGGTAAACCGTTTTTTCTCCACCTAAAATAAAAGTAATATGCTTTCCAAACGCGCCCTTAAATTCCAATAAAGCGCAAAATTTGACAGAATTTTTAAACCTCCCAGACAATAAAAAATTAACTTTTATAAAATCTAAAAATAGAATATGATTTTCGCAAAAGGAAGCGGATTTTGGCTTATAGCTAACTTTAAGTTGTATGCGCTCCTGTGTTTGCTGTTTCTGTAATTATTTAGAGCTATTTTATTGTTTATATATATAGAGAGCCATTTTAAACATTCGCATCGAAAAATTTTAAATAAAAAAAAGAGCAAGATTAACACCTGCTCTTTTTAATGCAAATACTCTAACGCTGCCGTTAAAGAAACTAAATCATCCGCTTGCGGATTTTAGCGCCCTTAATTTGGCATTAAAGCATTTCCTTACCCGTTGGGAATAAAACGATTAAAGCTTTTTGCAATGTTTACGCTTAGATTGAGAGAACTCAAGCTTTTTGCCGTCCTGCGAAGTTGTTATTTTTATTTCGCCGCTTCCCTCGCAAATATTTCCCTTCAGTATTTCTTCGGCGAGACTGTCTTCAAGCTCGCGTTCTATCGCGCGCTTTAGCGGCCTTGCTCCATATTTTTCGTCCCAGCCTTTTGAAATTAAGAAATTCATGGCCGATTCGTCCACGTCTATCGACATTCCTTTCTCGGCAAGCCTCTTGCGAAGCTGGTTCAATTCCAGCTGCACAATTTTGCCCATATCATCCTTCGAAAGCACTCTAAATAGGATTATATCATTTATGCGGTTGAGAAATTCTGGACGGAATGATTTTTTCATTTCGTCCATTACCTTTTCCTTATTTTTCTCGTAGTCATTTTCGACGTTTGAACCCGCGTCAAATCCCATCGACGGGCTTTTTTGTAGAATGTGCGCGCCGACATTGCTAGTCATAATTATGATAGTATTGCGGAAATCCACCGTTCTTCCCAAACTGTCGGTAAGCCTTCCGTCCTCCAAGACCTGCAGAAGCAGTTGGGCAACGTCCGGGTGGGCCTTTTCTATTTCGTCGAACAAAATAACGCTATACGGCTTTCTGCGAACTTGCTCGGTAAGCTGTCCGCCGTCTTCATGCCCCACATATCCCGGAGGAGAGCCTATTAGCCGCGATACGGAAAATTTTTCCATATACTCCGACATGTCTATCTGGATCAGCGACTCCTGCTTCCCGAACATTTGCTCCGCCAATATTTTTGCAAGATAAGTTTTCCCGACTCCCGTCGGCCCAAGGAACATAAACGAACCTATCGGGCGCTTTGGATCCTTCAAAGCCGCACGAGAACGCCTAAGAGCGCGCGCTATTGCCGAAGTGGCCTCGTCTTGTCCGACCACGCGCTCGCGCAGATAACTTTCCAAGGACAGCAATTTTTGGCTTTCCTCGCGCTCCATTCTGGAAAGCGGTATTCCTGTCCAAGAAGACACAACCGCGTAAATATCGTCCTCCGATACGTTTGCGCGCTTAGACTCCAAGGATTTTTTCCATGCTTTTACAACATCTTCTTTTTGCGCAATCAATGATTTTTCGGTGTCGCGCAATGTCGCGGCCTCTTCAAAACGCTGCTCGCGAATGGCGTCCTCTTTCTTGCGCGCAAGCTCTTCTATTTTTGAAGATATTGCCAATACTTCTTGGGGGCGCTCCATCATTTTTATGCGCGCCCTAGCGCCTGCCTCGTCTATTACATCTATAGCCTTGTCTGGAAGAAATCTGCTTGTTATGTATCTTTCAGAAAGCTTTACCGCAGAAACAAGCGCTTCCTCGGAGTATATGCAATGGTGGTGCTTTTCGTAATTTGCGCGCAATCCCATTAGGATTTTTACAGCGTCGTCGCTCGAAGGCTCTTCGACCTTGATGCTTTGAAAACGCCTGTCAAGAGCGCTGTCTTTTTCGATAAACTTGCGGTACTCTGCCATAGTGGTAGCTCCGATGCACTGAAGCGTTCCCCTGGACAAAGCCGGCTTAAATATGTTCGAAGCATCCATAGCGCCTTCGGCGGCTCCCGCGCCGACAATTGTATGGAGCTCGTCTATAAAAAGTATTACATCCCTGGATTTTTCTATTTCATCCATTACGGCTTTTATGCGCTCTTCAAACTGCCCGCGATATTTGGTGCCGGCAACCATTAAAGCCATGTCCAAAGCAATGACGCGCTTTCCCGCCAAAAGTTCCGGAACTTCCCCGCTTGCAATTTCCTGCGCCAATCCCTCGACAATAGCGGTCTTTCCAACGCCTGCTTCTCCCACTAAAACAGGATTGTTTTTCGTTCTGCGGCACAAAATTTGAACAGCGCGCATAATTTCGTTGGCTCGCCCGATCACCGGATCCAGTTTGCCTTCCTTGGCGAGTGCCGTAAGATCCCTTCCGAACGCCTCCAAGGCAGTCTTCTTCTGTCCGGCGCCGTCGGGGCGCTCCTGCTGACCAAACTCTTGTTCGCGTATTTCTGTTTCGGGAGTATCTCCAACAAAATTTGGATCCAGTTCAGCCAGTATCTGCGCGCGGCAGGTCGCGATATCCACTCCCAGCTCCCTGAGAACGGTAGCCGCCACGCCTTCTCCTTCGCGCAGCAATCCCAACAATATATGCTCCGTTCCGATATAGTTATGGGAAAGTTGGGTGGCCTCATAGGCGGCAAAAGCCAATACTTTTTTTACTCTCTGCGTATGCTGCAAATCCGAAACATCGCCGGAGTCAAACCCGGAACCGACTTGTTTTTCTACTTCACGGGTGACATTTTCAAGATTGATTCCCATTTTGCGCAATACGTTCACCGCAACACCCTGCCCCAGTTTTATTATGCCAAGCAGAATGTGTTCCGTGCCTATATAATTGTGCTTAAAGCGTATTGCCTCCTTCCGGGCAAGCGCCAATACTTGTTGTGCTCTTGGTGTGAATTGTTGCATAGCGTGCGTATCGTAAAATTTTATCGTATATTAAGATTTTTTAGCGACGAAAAATTTTGCACTATTTAGACAATTTCTTTTTGTCGAAAAGGGCGGATATTTCTCTGTTGAGAAGTCTGGCCCTCATTTCGTCGCGTTCGGAGGCAGTAGAGTCAAAGCTCTTAAACTCCGACTGCAAGTGCGACGGGCGTATCTTTAAAATCAGCCCATCAATACTGTCAATTAAGCCGTCCCCGCCTTCAAAAAGCCCCATATCGACAGCCATTCTCAAGTGGGATAGGCAAGCGGTTGCCTCCGCGGTGTCTATAAGCTTGCATGCGCATAAAACTGCGCGCGCACGCTCTATTTTATCTTCTAAAAATTTTGGATTATCTTGACCCAATTTTTTTCTGGCGTTTACTTCAAAATCTGAAAGGCGCTTTGCGAATCTAGTTATTTTTTTTACGATGTCGCTTTCGGAAATTCCCAGAGTCTGCTGGTTTGACAGCTGAAAAAATGCCCCGTAAGAATCGCTTCCCTCTCCGTTTGCGCCGCGCACAACCATTCCAAGCTGGTTTACTCCGCGCACGATTTTATCCATTTGCTCCGACATCACAAGAGCTGGCAAATGAAGCATTACACTGGCCCTCATTCCAGTTCCGACGTTCGTGGGACATGCGGTCAAATAACCGTAGTTTGAGCTAAAGGCAAACTCTAAGTGCTCCTCTATTGCGTCGTCCAAAAGATTTATCGAACGCCATATAGAGCCTAGGCTCAACCCCGCAGACATAGTTTGAATGCGGAGGTGATCCTCCTCGTTTATCATGGCGCTTGTATTTTTGTCTTTAGATACAAAAACAGCCTTAAAATCCGTATTTTCGGCGAGTTCTCGGCTTATAGCCCGATCCTCAAACAAAAGCTCGCGCGAAATATCGGAAATTTCCGACATATTGAAGAACGCCCCGTTTTTAAACTTTCTGGTTTTCCCCAAAGCCTCCGCGCAAACGCGGAGAATTTCTCCCATTTCCTCGCGCGAGGCTGCGTTGGCAAATTTATGCCCTGCCAGATTGCGCGCCAAGCGTATTCTCGAAGTTACAGCTATGCGCGAGTTATTTTTGCGGCAAATCATTTTATCGGAAACAGGCATTATGACAGTGCTTTTATTTCATCGCGCAACTTTGCGGCGTCTTCAT
>FR901594.1:26798-33303 GCA_000438015.1 Coraliomargarita sp. CAG:312
CTAATTTCTTAAGCAAAGACTCTTTTGTCTCCGCCTTATCGACCTCAGGAGAATCGGACGAACCGGACATCGAACACCCCGATTCGCTTTGACTTTCGGGATTGTCCAGCTTCGATTGAATCTTGTCGGCAAGAAGCTGCGCGTCCTCCAAAAAATCTTTGCACGTGTCGCCGAGAGTCTCCTCTATGCTTTTAAGGGTTTTGTCCAAGATATCCATAGCGTCTGCGTTCGGAGCGTGATGCTTGGGAGATTTGCCAACATGTTTGGTCGCCCCGTGCATCTGCGAGAATATCTCGAACAGGCGCCCGCCCATTGCCCCGTAGCAGTCAGGGCATGAAAAACGCGCACCATTTTCGATTTCCGAAAGCGCGGCGCCGCATGTCGGGCAAAAATCAACTTTTGCCTTGTGCGAATCCGCTATTTGTTTTTCAAGCTCCTGGATTTTCGGGAATATCTCGGCTGGCAAATTTATAGCTTCCAGCGAAGCTTTTTCCGCGCACGCCGAACATAAATGTATCTTTATCTTTTTGCCGTCGATGATTTTCGTTATGTGAACCGTCGCCGGATTTCCGCATATGTCACACTTGTATTCCGTTGCCATTGTCCACCTGCAGTTTATATGTTTCTAAATATCAATATATTACTATAAAAGCTTCAAAAGTTCCTCAGTACGTGGAACGTCGCGTATAATCTGCGACTGCAAAGGACCCACTCCAATATATCGCAAATTAGGCAGATTCTTTAAGGATTTATTCTTTGATGCAACATCTATGATGCTTTTCATGCAAAAGGCGATATACCTCTTAGCCTCTTCCGGCAGATCGTCAAACTTCCTTACTCCGGATATGTCTTGGCTCCAACATTTAAGTTGGGCGTAAACGGGGCGAAGCCTTCTGCGCAAAGAATCGTCGCGGGGAACTCCGTAGTAATCAACGCCAGTTTCTGAATCGCGGTAATGGGTGCAAACCAACAGTTCGCCCCCTTGCCATTCGTCGGAATATGAGAGGGCGTCTAATTTATTGATGGCAATATCATCGTATCCGCCATATCTCAAAGCGTCACCCTTTTCCACTGCATCAAACCACCCAACCATCCTTTGGCGGCCGGTACTTGTCCCAAACTCAAGTTTTTTCAATTTTACCGCCAGAGGATGGGCGTCGTCCATTTGGGTTAAAAATACATGCGTTCCAACTTTTGTGTCGTAGGCCTTGCAGCACCCGATAGTATGAACCGGCTGAGCCGGGATTCCGGCGCTCTGGAAAAATTCCGGTACGCCAGTGTGGGAAGCCGTCACGTTAGGCGCAAAACCGTGGCGCTTATCCAGCCAATAAGCCTGGCCAAACTCGCCAATTATGTATTTGCCTTCTTCTAAACTTCCAAGGCACGCTTCGCGGACATCCCCGATACATTTTGCAAGTTTCTGCCCGGTTTGCCAATACTCCTCTGCCAACGCGTCTATGTTGAGCTCAAAAGGCTTGCCTCCCTTGAACCTGTGGAAATCGAAATCAGACTCGCTGAAAGTTCCGTCTTTTATAGACTCTGCATTGGCGCGAATTTCCGCGCGGGTAAGAATATCGAAGAATTCGTTCCATTTATCTTCCGAAACTTTGCACACATTCTTTATAACGGCGCATGCGCGCTCCAAGCGGGCCTTGAATTTATGCACAAAATCCTTTTTTTCACCCTGGAACATGCAATAGCAAATTTGGAACTGCCCAACCTCGTCCGCGTAGGATGGAGTTATCCCCCTGCCAGTAGAACCGCGCGGCTCTTCCTTCAAAACATTTACGCGGTAATCCTCCCACGCCAAATCTAAAAGGCGGTGCCCGACATCGCTCAACATTGTTCGCTCGTCGATTAAAAGCCTGTCGAAAATCCTATAACCGCGTTTTTCCAGAGGGACGCCCTCCCATATAAACTTGCGCGGATCCGCCACAACCCCGGCACCGATTGCCAGAACCGCCACATCGTTTTCAATTACGCCGGCGGGTAAAAGATTAAGCTTTACCCCTCCCGCCGTATGACCGGAATTAGCCCCTCCATTTACTTTTATGACAATTGAAACAATGTCTTTTTTGCCTGTCTCGGCTTTTAATTCGTCTATGATCTCATAAACGAGACGCCCCTTGCCTTCGTCTCCCATGCTGATGCCGACGTCGGCTATTAATTGACTTTTAAATTTTGTTAGTGCCATTTCTTATGATATTATTTTGACAATCCTTGCATAATGGCACTTGCGCATCTTCTTTACAACACAAAAAACACATAATTTGCCAATCGAAGCCAAAGATTTTGCTGCATAAGAACAAAAACCCCCAATTTGCGATAATATACTTGACCATTTTAAGATTCGCGGCGATTATTGAAGAGATTTAGGCGGCAATATTATTGCTTTCGGAGGGGAAAAATGTTATCTAGCCATACAAAAAAATTCATATATGAACAATGTTTTTATATGCGCAACCAGCATCCCTTTGATTTATTGCAAAATTTCCCAAGATTAAAGCTTGCAAGCTAATGTTTCCGCAATTAACCGGCGCTTGTTTTATTTAAACCTATCGCCAATTAAAACTAATCCAAGCCTTTTGATAAAATCCAATATTCGCCTTTATGAGCCATAAAATTGCTATCATAATTTTAATATCGATTTTTATCTCCGTTTTTTCATCCGCAAGCCCCGCGCCTTATCTCGCCTCGAAGAACCCGAGCGTTTACGGCGACATACCAGACTATGGCGAACGGTATTTAAGCCCCGATTTTCTGCAAACTGGCGCAGGAGGAAACCTGTTTGTGACCTGCCGGACTGGAGATGAACTTTTGATATTAAACTCAGATAAAGTCCAAAAGCGGATACCACTTCCCGGTCATCCTTCCGGAGTTGCAGTTTCCCACGACGGAAAGACGGCATATGTTTCAATAGCTGCTCCAGACGGAAAAATTTGCAAAATAGACGTGGACAGCGGGAAAATTTCCCAGACAGTTCCCGCCCACCATATGCCGCGCGCAATTATTCTCTCTCCGGACGGAAGAACTATCTATGCAGCCAACCAGTTTGAAAATAAAATCCGGGCGTACGATGCAAATACTTTGTCCGAAAAAGCTTCGGGCATGGCAGTGCGCGATCCTTTTTCAATTGCCTATTCCCCGCTTCCCCGAAAACTATTTGTCCTTAACCAGCTTCCGGAATCAAAAGGCGGCCTATATGAGGAAAATATCGCTGCAGCAGTATCTGTGTTAAATCCAGACACATTGGAAAATATTGCCCGAATAGACCTTCCAAACGGTTCAATAAACGCCCAGGAAATTATCGTCACAAAAAAATACGCTTATTGCACGCATGTAATCGCAAGGTTTAACGTTCCTACAACCCAAGTAGAGCGAGGATGGATTAACACAAATGCAATCAGCGTAATCGACATAGAAAAGAATAAACTTGTCGCAACAATACTTATAGACGACATCGAACTAGGCGCTGCAAACCCCTACGGCATAGTTGCGTCGGAAAAGTTCTTGATTATAGCCCAGGCTGGAACCCATGAAATAAGCGTCATTGACAGGCAGGCATTGGAAAAAAGAATCGAGCAGGCTTTTGAAAAATCCGAAGACAAGCAGAAAACTTTTTCCGACATATGCAATGATTTATCCTTTCTTTCAGGAATCCGAAAGAGGGTTGTTCTCGACGGGTACGGACCAAGGCACTTGGCATTGTCTGGCGGAAATCTATACGCCGGAATGTACTATTCAGATGTTTTAAATAAAGTTGATTTAGACACTTTGCGCGTACAAAAAATCTCAATAGGCGGAAACGAAAACCTCAATGAAATCCGCAAAGGCGACCTATATTACCACGACGCCGCCCTGTGTTTCCAGAAGTGGCTCTCGTGCGTGACATGCCACACGGAAGTGCGTTCCGACACTCTAAACTGGGATTTGCTTAACGACGGCATAGGCAATCCAAAACAATCAAAGTCTATGCTATACGCCCACTTTACTCCTCCGTCAATGATAACGGCGGTTCGCAAGGACGCAAAAGTCGCCGTTCGCAAAGGCATTCAATATATACAATTTACGCGCCGCCCCGAAAAGGATTCAAAAGCAATCGACGCGTACTTGTCCTCTCTGCATGAAATCCCAAGCCCGTATTTGGTTGACGGCAAGCTAAGCGAAGCCGCCGAACGCGGTGAAATGTATTTTGAGATAGCCAAATGCTCATACTGCCACTCGGGAGACTACTACACAGACATGAAACGGCACGACGTAGATTCGGGGCTAGATGAATACAAAGGATTTGCCTTTGACACACCCACGCTCCGCGAAGTATGGAGAACTGCGCCATACCTTTACGACGGCAGAGCGCGCACAATATTTGAAATGTTGAGAAAATTCAATAAGGACAATAAGCACGGGCATACATCAGACTTGACAGACCAGGAATTAAAAGATTTGGAGGAGTTTGTTTTATCCCTCTAATTGCCATCCCTGCCCGGGATTAAGCATATAGCATAAAAGCCCGCGCAAAGAAATATTTAGCAATTCTTTTAAATCAAAATGCGGCTTTCTTTATTTCTCTGGGCTAATAATGCGCACGGGAAAATTCCTCCACATACAATGGCAAAAGCAAGGCATTTTAAAGCGCAAGAAAGCGCAGGCATGAAATAATGCTCACGCTAAATATTTTGAATTATGCATTAATTCGGCCCCACCTCAAAACAACCAGCTGTCTCCTAAGCTTATTAAAATGCACCTAAACGTTTCCGCAAAATAGGCCGACAATTGCCAATATCTACATTTTGTCTATTTTAAGCCTGAAGAACTTTTTCGCCGGCCTTTGTGAGAATTTTATGCCAGCCTGCATCTTTAAACTCGGATACGAAACTTCCTTTACAATGTATGCGACATCTGGACAATCAGTCCAATTTGACATATCGTCGGATTCCTGTATTACTATCTTTATGTCTTCAGCTGAAACACTTGCAGATTTATAAAATTCAAAAGATATGTCGTAATTGGGATCGCTTACAGGTCTAAGGGACGCGTCTGACGGAGAAACCGCTGTCTTTGCAGAAAACCCCATGGCAAACTTTTGCAAATTTGTGACGCCGTCGTTTGCAGGAGTGGCCAAATCCCCGGAAACTTCCGGATTTTCAAGTTCGGACTGCGTAAAATTAGAAGATTTCCACAAATTATATTCGCGCGTATTTTCCGAAACGTTAAGTGTGTAATCCACTGAACCTGAACTTACACCTTCAGCGGTTGTTGCTTCTATTGAGAAGTTGTGGGTTCCACCCTCTGAAACCGCCCCGCTAAGAGTCCCCAAAGACTGGTCAAACTCTGTTCCATCTATTTCAGAACCGTTAAAAACCCATTTTTCCACAGGATGGTCGGCCTCAAATTTCCATGTGAAATTTTCTGAGCGGGAAACGTTTTTAGAAGTTTCACCCAGCTGGTTTATATACCGCTCAACAGAAACCTCTACAATTCGAGTATTTACAGAACTGGTAGAGTCGCTTACTGCACAGTAAAAGTACGTAGTCTGATCTATTTGAAGTTCTGAAAGATCCAGAGCCGGAGATGTCTGGTTTTCTATGGCAACAAAGACCAACTCGTCTGTGTCGGAGGGAACCGACATATACCATTGATAACTCTTTTGATAATAGCTTGAAGCAGACACTTCAAGAACGCCCGTGACCGCCTCATCTGGGCTCAATGACAAAGATATATCTTCCGGCTGCAAATCGATTGAAACGTCGGGCTTGGGAATAGTTCTATTGCCAGCAACTAAAATTTCTGCAGTGGAAACAGGTGAATAAAATACTCCGGCGGACATTGGATTGGCCGATTGTATGTAAGTGTTATTTATGATTTTTGTTCCAGACGAATACGACACCCTAAAGGCTCCGCGGTATGAAAGCGGATTGTTTCTGGATTTTTCGTTAACAAAAGTGTTGTCCCTTATTATAAGATTTCCGGTCGATGCTATCCAAGCAGCCAAGCCATAGGTATTATAGAAAGTATTTCCCTCCAGAAGTATATTGCTTAATATGGGATAATAAGTCTGCTCCGAAGACGGATCCTGTTTTAGATAAACGCCAAAATATATGTCGCGCGCGAAACCGTCTTTGCTTGCGGAATCGGTAGGATTCACAGTGTCGAAAATGCAATTGCGCACTACAACATTGTTTACCCCGTGGCCTTCGCACCATGAGTTTGTGGTATAACCTGTCTCAAACTTCAGCGCTCCCATTTCGTTGTGGAAAAACCTGCAGTTTTCCATTGTGACATTGCTGGCCAGTATTAGAATTCCGCGAGCGCGGTTGTCATGGAAATAGCAGTTTCTCACTATTATGTTAGAGGTATCGTAAGCGCGGTTGAACAATACAAAGCCGTCCATATACGCTTCCGGAAGCTCGCGGTCGAATACAACTTCGCGTATGCCGTTTTCGGCATCCAAGACATTCAACGCCACAACGGTCGCGCTAAAATCCGTTGGAGAATAATCTCCGTG
>FR901595.1:0-8732 GCA_000438015.1 Coraliomargarita sp. CAG:312
TTGGTTGCAAACACGGGCCCGACGGCAAAATAGTCTAGAATGCCGTTCAATGCGTCTGCGGATTTTGCTTGTTCTATTGAATGCGTGGAAAGACCAAGCACGCGGCCTCCGCCTATAATTTTGCGGGCGGCTGCGGGGGGGATGTCGTCCTGTCCGATATGCAGCCCGGCACCCGGCAGCGAAGCCGCAAGCTCGGCGTCGTCGTTTATCACGAAAAACGGGGCGCATTCCCTTTGGAATAACGGAAGAATCTCAAGGGCTATTTCACGCCGCTGGGAATGTGTTTGAAGTTTTGCCCGCAGTTGGATTATTTTTGTACCGGCGTTTATCAACTGGGAACATTTGGAATACATATCGGCGCGCGAAACGTATCCGGAGTCTAATATACCGTAGAACTGCGCGTCTTTAAGGCGTTCGGAGAGCTGTCCCATGGAGAGAATTTTAGGATTTTGATTCCGGCTCTCGCTTTGAGTCGTCGACGGAATTTATAACGGGATTTTTTTCCGAGAACAGAACATCGTCATCTTCCTCGTCGTCAATTTCGGGTGCCGGCGGCAAAAATTTTGTGGTGGGTTTGTAAATCAATCCTTTAAATCCCAACACCCTTACGTCTATTCTACCGAGCTTTTCCACGCCAAGATGTTCGCGGAACGCCGATGTAAGGGCGCTTTGAATTTCCGCGGTGGCGTCCGTAAGTTTTTGTCCAGATTCCAATTTTAGGGAAACGCTCATGCAAAGTCTTCCGCGGCGGGTGTATATATCTACATCCGGGCGGTTAAGGGCGCCCAAACTGTAGCAAACGCTTTGCACTAGTTCGTCGAGAGCCTTGCGCGAAACTTCCACCACTCCCACGCGGTTGTCGAACAATTTAATTGGTTTGCGGTAGTTTTTTATTTTTCGCAGTATTATCAGCAATATAAACGCCGCCAAAGCTATTCCTAAAAGCTCGGGAGCGTTTGGTTGTTCCCATGCGGTCTTTAGAAATTTTGCGGTGAAAAATATTGCTTCGGAAATTCTTTGGGCGATTAAATCTATGGTGGAATTCATATTGTTGGGCTGTTCTTGCTTCCATACTGCTATGGTGAGGCAGGAATTTTCCTTTCGATTGTTTTATTAAAGTTATTTTTTATGTTTTAACAAGACTATTTATTAAAATCGAGGTCGTCAGGCCATTCCCTTTCATGTCCGTCGGCTTTATTTTTTTTGCAGGCGTCTATGAAACAGGTTTGCCCGCATACTTTTATATCGCGCAAAGGGTCGGTATTATTAAATATCTTCCACAAAAGTTTTGAGCGGTTATTTACGTCGATGCCGGCGTCGAAAATAGCAACCGCGCGGAAGTGCCTTTTAAACAAGCTTTCGGATTCTAAGGCCTTAAGGATATCGGCGCCGCGGCGCCCGTTTTTTTCTATTGATATAGCGCAAAATTTATCGCCGAAATTAGATTTCGCATTTGGGTCTATTTTGCTGATAGCGGCGTTTAATTTTTCGAAATCTTGCTCTTTTATATCTTCAAATTTTGAGGCTCCGCGCGGGGGTTCGCCGCTTATCCTGCCGGTCAAATCGAATGCTATCTTTGATCCCATGAAAGGATTGGGGGAGGAATGGTCGAGAACGTCCAGAACCCCATAACCAGATATTATGTCGGTTGTAGGGTCGAAATTTTCCACAAACAATTTCCACACTTGCGGCAGATTTGACGGGTCTTTGTCGGCGTCTATTACGACAATAGATTTGCAAAAGCTCATTTGCCCCTGTCCCCACAGCCCGCTTGCGAGCTTTTGGGCGTGGGCCGGATATTCTTTGTTTATTGACACTATTGCCGCGTTGTGAAAGACGCCCTCCCACGGAAGAAAATAGTCGCGGATTTCCGGCATTACAGCCTTTAAAAGCGGAAGGAAAATGCGTTCTGTGGCTTTTGCCATATAGCAGTCTTCCATTGGCGGAGGTCCAACGAGGGTTGCGCAGTAAACGGGGTTTTTCTTGCGGGTAATAGCCGTTAAGTGGAATACTGGGTACATGTCGGCCAGCGAATAATATCCCGTATGGTCTCCAAAAGGCCCCTCCATGCGGCGTTCGTCGCAATCAACATAGCCTTCCAGCACAAATTCTGCGTCTGCCGGAACTTGCTGGTTTACTGTTATGCAGTCTGCCATCGGAACGCCCTTTTTTCTGAAAAATCCCGCGAGCAGCAGTTCGTCGACGCCGCGCGGCATTGGCGCGGTCGCCGCGTAAATGGTGGCGGGATCGGCTCCTATTGCGACTGCAACTTCCATGCGCTTGTTCAGTGCCGCGTGTTCCTTGAAATAATGCGAACCGTCTTTGTGTATATGCCAGTGCATGCCGGTTGTGCGCTTGTCGTAGATCTGCAGGCGGTACATTCCCAGATTCCGCTTTTTGCCGTCCGGAGATTTTGTAAAAACCAAGGGGAGCGTCACAAACCTTCCGCCGTCGCGGGGCCAGCATTTTAAAACGGGAATTTCAGAGAGGTCTATGTCTCCGCCGGTTTGAACGACTTCCTGGCAGGGCGGTTTGCCGCGAAATTTTTTTGGCGCTATGCGCGAAATTGGAAGGACTTTTTGGGCAGCCTTTATCAGTTCGGTGAGGTTTTGGGGCGGAGCCATATTTATAAGCTCGTCGATTTCATTCCCGGCTGAGTCCAGATTTTCGACTCCAAGCGCCATGGCCATTCTGCGGTTGCTTCCGAAAAGATTTGTGGCTATGGGAAATGACTTTTTGCCGTTGTCGATTACGTTTTCAAAAAAGAGGGCTTTCCCTCCTCCGGGCTTTTTTGATTCGGCGTCGGTTATTTTTGATATCTCGATTTCCGGAGACACGGGCTCGGATATGCGTTTTAATTCTCCTGCCGCGTCCAATGCCCCGATAAATTCCTGGAGGTCTTTATAGCTTTTTTTCATTTCCCCATTCCCTTAAAATGTCTTGTTTAAATCCCATTGCCATAGCCGCGCGGGCGGCTATGAAATCCGCGATATCGATTGCGCTTTTAGGATGCTGGTAAAACGCGGGGCAGGCTGGAAGAATTACGGCTCCGGCTTCGGAAAGAGAGCACATATTGCGCAGGTGCGTGAGCGCAAGCGGGGTCTCGCGCGGGACAACAACGAGCCTTCTCCTCTCCTTTAATGCCACTTCCGCCGCGCGGACAACGAGGTTGTCGGCTATTGAGTTGGAGATTTTTCCCAGCGTTTTCATAGAACAAGGTATTACCGCCATTGCGTCGAAAACGAACGAGCCGCTGGCAGGAGGCGCGGAGAAATCGGATTCGTCGAAAAAACTTATTTTTTCGATTTTTCCGGCGTATTCTTTCGGGCATGTCTTTAATAGCGCGTCGAAAACGCATTTTTCGCCGCCAGTTTCATGGTGAAGAATTTCTTTTGCCGAGTTTGTCGCGATGCAGAATATCTCGGCCTTGTTGTCCATCAAAATTTTCAGCAGGCGCAGGGCGCAAATAATTCCGGATGCTCCCGTGATGGCAACCACAGCGCGTTTCTTTTTTAAAATGACAGCGTTTTGCATATGTTTTAACGTCCAAATATGTTTGCAGCAGTTCCCAGGAGTATTAGGGCGGAAATCGCAACGTTTTCGTAGAAAAATACCAAATTTACCATGCGCATTCCGCACCTTTCAATTGTCAAGTATCCTCCTGCGTATAGCATGGCGGTGGTTGCCGCGCAAGCGTAGAATGCTGCGTTTAACTCGAACAGAATTCCCGTAATGAAGAGCAATGCCGCCGCCGAAGCGAATGAAAAAGCCGCCAATAGAAGCGTCGTTCTCCTCCCGAACCTCGAAGGCACTGAGAATAGCTTGTGGGCTATGTCAAATTCCCTGTCTTGCAGAGAGTACACCAAGTCGAATCCGGATATATGGAAAAATAGAACTCCGCCGAGGCACAGTATGCGCGGCGAAAAACCGTCTGTTGCGGCTATCCACGCGCCTATCGGAGCCATGGCAAGCGCGACTCCCAAAATATAGTGCGCCGCCGCCGTAAACCTTTTGGCGTAAGAATATCCCGTCAGCACGAAAAGAGCCGGAAATGAAAGCCAAAAGCAGATATCGTTTATCATAAACGCGGAAAAAACAAAGATTGCTGCGGATACTGCCGTAAAGATTTTCACTTCGCGCAACGATATCTTTCCTGTCACGCTTGGCCGGTTTTTTGTGCGTGGATTGAGTATATCGATGTCCGCGTCGGCGAATCTATTGAATCCCATAGCCGTGGAGCGCGCTGCAGCCATAGCCGTGGAGCGCGCTGCAGCAAACGCCGCCACAATCCAAAGCAAACGCGCCGGGGCTATGGAGTATCCGTTTATGTAAGCCAAACATAGTGCCGACAGAGCAAAGGGCAGCGCAAAGAGCGTATGCCCCAGCTTTATGAGTTCTGAATATGCTATTGCGCTTTTAAAAAGATTCATTTTCCAAATATTCTAAAAAGCAAGCGCCCTGCGCAACCATTTTTATTTGATGGAAGGGCGTAATAATAAAAAACGCAAAGAAAACATAAAAAAAGTAAAGAAAGTTGACAAAAACGCTCCTTGCACCATCTTCGTAAGGATGGACTTTTTGGCGGATAAAACGGGGTCTGGAAGACTTTCGAAGTCTGAGGCACTCGAACTCTTAAAGAATGCGTCTCCCATAGAACTGGGCGAAGCTGCGGATCGCGTTCGCCGCAAGCTTCACGGAGACAACGCCTATTATGCTGTAAACGCGGCGATAACGTATTCCAATATTTGCGAGGCGCTTTGTCCGATATGTTCATTTTCTAGGAAAGAAGGCGCTGTCGGGGCGTATTTGCTTGCGGCCGACGAAGTTTTTAAGCGCGCCAAGGCCTTTTCGGAAAAAGGCGCCCAGGAAATCCACATAATCGGCGGGATGTATTCCAAGCTGCCCTTGGAATATTATTTGGATGTTGTGAAGGCGGTTAAAGCGGCCGATAAAAATTTAAATTTGGTTGCCTTTACGGTCTCGGAATGCGTGTTGATGTCGCGCGTATCTGGAAAAAGTTTGGGCGAGGTCATAGACATGCTTGTCGAGGCTGGGGTAAACGCGCTTCCGGGCGGCGGAGCCGAAATTTTTGACGAATCTGTCAGAAAAAAGATATCGCCCAATAAGCTGACCGCGTCTGAATGGCTAGGCGCCATGCAAATCGCCCACGAACACTCTTTGCGCACAAACGCTACAATGCTTTACGGGCATATAGAGACGCCAGAGTCCGTAATAGACCATCTGTTTAAGTTGCGGGACCAGCAGGATAAATCCGGGGGCTTTAAGGCTTTTGTGCCGTTGCCGTTTCGCAAAGGCGCAAGCGACATAGAATCTAAAGGATCCGGGGTGTACGATTTGAAAATTTGCGCAATTGCGCGCCTGGTATTGGACAACTTTGCCCACATTCGCGTTCCTATCCCCCATTTCGGGGATAGAATGGCGCAAATACTGCTGAATTTCGGCGCCGACGACATAGGCGGCACGCATTGGCACGAGGAAGTCGCCGCCGCCGCGGGCGCAGCGCNNNCCGCCGCCGCGGGCGCAGCGCGGTCGAACCGCACAGAAGACTTTATGCGCAAGACCATAATTGCAGCGGGTTTTAATCCCGTAAAGGGAACTTCTAATTATGGCGTTTAAGTTTGGCAGAGTTTCTTACATAAACAGCATTCCGCTGTTTTGCGCGGAGCCGCCGCCTGATTTTGAAATTGTCTGCGCATATCCGGCCCTGCTAAACGAGGCGACTGCGCGGGGAGAATTTGATGTCTGCCTTATCTCAAGATGGGAATATCTAAAGGTGTCGGACAAATACTCCGTTCTGCCAAACTATTGCATAGGCGGCGACGGGGAGATTATGTCCGTCAAATTATTTTCAAAAACCGACATCTCAAATCTTGGCGGGAAAAAAGTATTTATAACAGAGCAAACCGGAACATCCTCGCGCGCGTTTGCGTATTTATGCAAGAGAAAATACGGCTTTAATTTGTTTGATGGCAGATGCGCGAGCATTCGCGAGGCTGACGCCGCGATCCTTATCGGCAACCAGGCATTGGCTTTTGACGGTTCGGATTTTGCGCACGCGTACGATTTGGGCTCCATGTGGAAGGAAGAAATTTCGCTGCCGATGATTTATGCGGTGTTCGTCGTGAGGAACGAAATCTTCGGAAGTATGGCCCCGTTGCTGCGCGCATATTTGAGCAAGTCTCTCAGCGAATTTGCGCGCTATAGGCAAGAGTGGATTTTAAGGGCGAAAAAATCCTTGGACAAAGAGCAGTCAGTGGATTTTCCTGTCGGCGAATTGGAGCGCTATTACAATTGCCTGAAGTTCGAGTTTGACGACGCAACCTTTAAAAAAAGTTTTTCTTTTGTTGAAGAAAATGGACGCATTTAAAATAGTATCCTCGGGAGGGCGCATAAGTTTTGAGCAGGCGTTGGAATTGGAGAATTGCAGCCTGCACGAGCTTGCCCGCGCGGCTAATGCGCGCAGATGGGCTTTTTCTGAGCCCGGTTCGGTCGGCTACATTGTGAACAGGATGATAAATTATTCGAACGTCTGCATGGCGCGCTGCAAATTTTGCGCCTACCACGCGAAGGCTGGAAAAGTTGCGCCGTTTAAAATGTCAGACGACGAAATTTTCGACTTGTGCTCTGACGCCGCAGCGCGCGGGGCTGTCCAGATTATGCTGCAGGGCGGATTGCACCCGGATTTTACATTGGAATGGGCGGAGAGGCTTCTAAGCCGCATAAAAAAAGCGTTTCCGTCGCTTTGGCTACATGCCTTTTCCCCTTCCGAAATAGTTTGGTTTGCGCGCGGGGCGGGCGTAGGCCTTGAGGAGTGCGTATGCAGGCTGAAAAACGCGGGAATAGATTCCGTGCCGGGAGCGGCCGATTTGCTAGTGCCGGAAATTCGCAGGGAGCTTTGCGGAAACAAATGCACGGTTGAAGAATGGACCGATGTAATGAGGGCACTAAGGAAATTTGGAATGTATTCGTCGGCGACGATGACATTCGGAATGGGCGAGTCCTTCCGCCAGAGGTTGGAACATTTGAAAGTCGTGCGCGATTTGCAGGACGAAACAGGGGTCTTTAAAGCTTTTATTGCGTGGCCTGTGTCTCCGGAGAACACTCTTTTGGAAGGCGTTGTTGAACGTGCGGGAGCGGTCGATTTTTTGAAAACTCTGGCTGTTTCGAGAATATTTTTAGACAACATAGAGTATGTGCAGTCGGGATGGCTTACGGAGGGCCTTAAAGTCGCTGAAATAGCTTTGCATTTCGGCTCAAACGACGTCGGCGGTGTCCTTATGGACGAAATGGTTGTGCGCGCTGCGGGCATAGACAACCGCGCCACTCCGGCCAATATGAGAAAGGTTATAACTTGCGCCGGTTTTACGCCGCGCGAGCGCGACGGGCTTTATAAAACAATTAAAATTTTTGAAAAAAATGGCTCTTAAATTTGCAATCACACCTTGCCCCAACGATACATTTTCATATCATGCGCTAATAACAAAGGCGCTGGATTCTGATTTTGAATTTGTTTTCGACGATATAGAAGGATTAAATTTGTCTGCGGCAAAGGGAGAGTATCCCATTGCGAAAATGTCGTTTGCGGCGTTTTTGCTCAATCGCGACAAATATGAGCTTCTAGACGCAGGTGCTGCATTGGGGATTGGCACTGGGCCTGTGCTTGTGACGGCAAACGGCAAGGATTTCGACGCATCAAAGCCGGTCGCAGTTCCCGGATTGAACACTACAGGCGCGCTTTTGCTTAAGTTTTTTCTCCGCAAAGGCGTTGATATGCGCCCAGTCCACTTTCGCGACATCATAGGGAAAATACGCGCAGGAGAATTTGATTCCGGAGTGTTGATACATGAGGGAAGGTTTGTTTGCGCGGATATGGGAATGCGCATTGTATCGGATTTGGGGGCGTATTGGACGGAAAAAACAGGTTTGCCTGTGCCTCTTGGATGCATTTGCGTGCGCCGCGATTTCTCCGAGCGCAAGGCTGAAATAGAATCCCTTATCCGTTCAAGCATAGACGCCGCATTTGCGCGCCCGGAGGATACTTACGGCTTCGTTCGCGGATATGCGCAGTATCTTGACGACGATGTCCTGAAAAAACACATATATGCGTTTGTCAACGAATATTCAAAAGACATATCGCAGATTCGCGGAAAGCTTTTGGAGAACATAGCTCTATGCTAATACTCGTCGCATCCCCAAAAGAGGCTGCCGCGGTCGAACGCGCGGAATTTGGATATCGCCGGATTTATTCCAAACCTTTTGAGGTATGGAAAAACGATACCAGAGTCCTTATAATAACGGGAATAGGCCTTGTAAACGCGTCGCTTGCGTTCTCATGGGCTGTAGACAACATAGATTTCGACAAGGCGTTGAATATAGGAGCCGCCGGCGCGACTTCCGCTCTTGAAAACTCAAAAGAACTTTGCGGGCGCTTCTTTAAGATAGCAAAAGTGAACTGTTTGGAGCCATACAATTTCGGCGAACTTGAACTGGCGGGGGAAGGGGCAAGCTTGGTCACTTCAAGCCGGCCTGTATCTACGCAAAAACAGCGCGAGTACGCTGGAAAATTTGGGCAGCTTGTGGATATGGAGGGGTACGCCATAGCAAGGGCGGCGGAGCTTTTCGGAAAAAAGCTTGAAATGATAAAAATGCTTACGGACTTTTCCGAGAATTGCGACATATCCGAAAATATAACTTTATTGCGGGACCGCCTC
>FR901595.1:8743-11394 GCA_000438015.1 Coraliomargarita sp. CAG:312
CGGGACCGCCTCGCCGATTGCGAAGGCATATGGATTTGAAATCTCTTATGAAAAGTTTAAAAGACAGAAGGGTAAAGCTTGTTCTTTTTGGAGCGGCTGCGGTTTTGCTCGTATGCCTTTGGAGCTTGTGGATATGGCATAAAGACATCGAGGTGCTTCTTGCGGAATTGAGCGTGTATTTCCGCGACAGCGTTCATTTTTTGGACGGAGTTCCGCTCATATGCTATAGCTTCGTGATTTTCATATTGCCCATATTTTTTCTACCGGTGACCCCAATTTTTATTTTAGCGTCGGCACGGCCCGAATCGTATATTGCGGTTCTTGGATATTGCTGGCTTGGAGTCACGCTAAACATTGCGGTTTCATATTTTATATCCCGTAAATTCGGCATATTTTTACGCCGCAAACTATCTGAACGCGGCATAAATATTCCCGATATTCCTCCATACGAGCAGTATGAACTCACGTTTTTGATGCGGATGATACCGGGCAATCCTCTGGCAGTTCAAAACTATGTGCTTGGCGCTGCAAACATACCGTTTGACAAATACGTTTTAGTGTCTTTGCCTATTCAATATATTCAGATAGCCGCATATGTTTATTTTGGAGAGGGCGTCTTTGAGGGAGGACTTTCAAAATTGATGCTTGGTACAAGTATTTTGCTTGTAATTGCGGTCATAGCCAGGATGCTTGACAAACGCTACGGATACAAGCTCCGCGGCGCAAAAAAGGATGGAATTTCTAAAACAAAGTGACGAAGTTTTAAGCGTGGGAGAGTTCTCTAGGCGCTTTAAAATGCTTGTGAAAACCTGCGTGCCAGAACTATGGCTGCGCGGGGAAATCTCCAATTTAAAGACGTATTCCAGCGGGCATACATATTTTACTCTCAAAGACGAGGAAGGTTCCATATCAGCCGTTTTGTTCAAAGGATACTCCAGGGCGGTATCGTTCCAGCTGCGGGAGGGAATGAAAGTCTTTCTTTACGGCGAAATTGCCGTTTACGAAGTTCGCGGCTGCTATCAGATGGTTGTAAAAGCGGCTCTCCCCGACGGAACCGGAGATTTGGCGCGCAGGTTCGAGGAGCTAAAAAAAAGGCTTTCGGCGGAAGGCCTTTTCGACTCGGAGCGCAAAAAACCTATCCCGCGCCTTCCGGAAAAAATTGCTGTGGTGACTTCTCCAACCGGAGCTGCCATTAGGGATTTTTGCAAAATTCTAAAGCGCAGGGGATGGAGGGGAAAAGTCTATATTTTGCCAGCAAAAGTACAAGGAATAGGCTCGGCGGCAGAGATTGCAGAGCGCGTAAAAGCGGCTCAAGACTATGTTTTCGGCGACGGTTCTGGATTCGACCTTTTGGTGGTGATGCGCGGCGGCGGAAGTTTGGAGGACTTGTGGAGCTTTAACGAGGAAATTGTGGCGCGCGCAGTCGCGGAATCGCGCATACCTACAATATCCGCCGTGGGCCACGAGATCGATTTCACCCTTGCGGACTTTGCTGCCGATTTGCGCGCGGAGACGCCGAGCGCGGCGGCCGAATACATATCGAGTTCCTTTTTGAAATTTCTTGCGGATGTTGAAAACTTTGCCGAGGCTGCAAATAGGATTGTGTCCTATAGAATGCAGTCTTTTAAGGACACTCTTGAAAATGCCCAGGAAAGGCTCAGGTTAAATTCGCCGCGCGCAAGGGTAAACACTCTTGCGATGCGGATGGACGAAATATCCCTTAGAGCCGACACGGCTTTGAGCGGGAGAATTTTTTATCTAAAAGCGGGAGTCCATTCGTTGGAAATGCGGCTTGAAAAAGTCTCACCAGCGCGCCGCATAGAGCTTATGCGCCAGCATGTTGAAAATTGCGCCAAGCGGCTAGACATACTCGGGGTGGAAAATACGCTTCGCAGAGGATTTGCGCTTGTAGCAGATTCAAGAGGGAAGGTAATAACGTCGTCGTCTATTGCGGCCGGAGAGGATATTATTAAGGTTAGATTTTCCGATGGCGAAATTTCAGCTTCTCCCAATGGCAAAATGGGCTGATTCCCGGAGAATTTAACATATTTTTTCTGTGCAATCTTGAGGAGTTTTTTGCGCTCCGAGAAGTTAAAAAATGCTCTTGTTGCATTATTGGAGGGGTGATGGGGAAATGAATCCCGATGCTGGTTTATCCTAGCTTATGGCGCGTATGGATACCGCCGCTTTATGGGCAGATTGCAGGGATATTAATTTGCCGAGTTTTATTTAAAGATATCTTTTCCGAGAACAGTTGCGCATTTTAATTGGAGACTGCAAAATCAAATATTGGTAAGCCCGATATTCCCATTTTGAGAAGCAACATCTATAAATTTTCTGCGCGCAAACCCGGAATGATTTTATTATTCGAATTTATATAATTCCTGTTCTTTTACCGATGTTGTAAACAATGGCTTCCCCTGCGAGTCCACGAAAGTAAACGATATTGCGCGCTCGTTTTCCGGGCCGTCTATTTTTGCCATTAAAAATGCTCTTTTGGTTATTCCGCTTCCAGGCATTCTAAAATAGTTAAGCTCCTCTATTTCGGCTGCCGGCCTATCTGTGAGCGGAGCTGCGGTTATGTCTATTAAGGGGTATGCTCCAGCGCGAACGAGCCTTGTGGCTTCGCCGTATTCTTTGTTGGCGGATAA
>FR901595.1:11401-12291 GCA_000438015.1 Coraliomargarita sp. CAG:312
GTATTCTTTGTTGGCGGATAAAAACACGACTCCGCCTATTTTTTTTGCCGATAGAAAATCCATAATGTCTTTGCGTTCTTCCGCTGCGAAAGTAAAGTTTGTTTTGGATTTTACGGGGTTTGCGAACGGGGAGTTTATTACGATGATTTTAAATTTTGCCTGAGAGTTTTCCAGAGCATTTTTCAGCCATCTAGACTGGTCAGATCCTAGTATGTAGGGCTTGTCTTGTTTATAGTCCAAGTTTGAGCGCGCAGAGCAGTCGTCGAGAACGAAAAATTGCGCGTCTGAATAATTGAATGTATAGGCTTGAATGCCTTCGACAGCGTATTCAGGGTTGGACCAAAACGATCTAAACGCTTCTGCCGCAGCGTGTCTGCTTGCCGAAGATGCGTCTGGATTGTTCTTGCCGAAGTTTGAAGCAGACATCACAGCATAGTTGGGGTGAGATTCAAGAATTGCATTTATATTCTTAAAGGCGCGCGCGGCGCGGTAGCGCGAGAATATTCCGCTACGGGAGCCTACGTCCGCATTGCGCAAGACATTGAGGCCGTCGGCCCATATTACAAATGCGGGTTTGGCGTTTTTTACGGCTTCGTAAATTTCATATTCTGCGCCCGGCGTCCTAAAGGGGGGGTCGAAAGTTTTGTCGTTGACGTAATTTGAGCCTAGAACGGCAAAAGTGAAATCTGGAGGAGGAGTTCTGTCTTTAAAATCCGGCTTAGTGCTAAAAACTCCGGAAAAGAGCTTTTGCGCTTTTGAATCCTCAACTGCGTATTCATATTTAGTGCCGGGATCAAGGTCTGCAAAAATGCATTCGGCCGTATTCCCGTTGGCGGGCGACGCAATTCTCGTAAAATATGCATTTTTCTTCAAATCAGGTTTCCCGTCCG
>FR901596.1:0-4378 GCA_000438015.1 Coraliomargarita sp. CAG:312
GCCTCCATTAAGAGGCGCTCTTTTTTGAAAAAGCGAACAACTTACGCCTACTCCTCCCATTCCTTTTTCAAGTTGGCAGGAGCCGACTCCTTTTCAACTTTAGCGCGATTTCCCTTATTCCACCAATAGAATACGGGATTTGCGATAAATATTGAAGAATACGTTCCAACGACAATTCCCAACATAAATACCAGCGAGAAGTCCACTATAATGCCCGTTCCAAACACGAACAAAGCCAATGCCACGATAAATGTACTTAAACTTGTAAGCATTGTTCTCGAAAGCGTGCGGTTGATTGAATAATTGATAATGTCGCGCAACGACATTGTAGGCTTCAACACAAGCTCCTCTCGGATACGGTCAAACACAACGATTTTATCGTTTATTGAATATCCCATTACCATCAAAATTGCGGCAACCATCGGGGCGGAAAATTGTCCGGACCCAACGCCGAACAGCCCCAATATGATATATAGGCCAATGGTCAAAATAACGTCGTGGAAAGTCGCGACAAGCGCTCCGATGCCGTAGCTAAATTCAAATCTCACTGCAATATACAAGAGTATGGAAAGCAGCGAAATTGCAAGGGCTATAAACGCGTCGCGAGTTATATCCTTGCTCACCGAAGCCCCTACGCTCTGCTGTCCAACAAGATACAAGCCGGCATCTGGAAATTTTTCCTTGATTTTCTCAAAGACCCGATCGCCCTTTTCGCTTTCGACTTGCAACACCAGACGTTCGACTTTAGATGCCAAATCCGTTTGATAGGAGGCCTGAATCTCTCCGATGCCCGTGTCGCTTGTTGACTCGCTAAGAGCGAGTATCTCTCCGATTGGCGGTTTCTTGTCTTCGTTAAATCCAATAGTCACAAGATCGCCTCCGGTAAAGTCGATGCTCAAAGTCTTGTCGCCGCGATAAATCATAGTGGCGACTCCCAATATTACAATCGTCCATGATATTGCAAAAGAGGCTTTTGCATACTTCATGAAGTTTATATTTAAATCGGCCGCCAATAAAGTCTTCGTCAAGGCTTTGCGAATTAAATTATGCCTGATTGTAAGCTCCAGCAGCGCCCTGCTGAGAATCAAGCAACAGAATAAAGTTGTGAGAATACCAACCGCAAGCGTAACTCCAAAACCTTTTACAGGTCCCGAACCGAACTTCCAAAGAATTATAGCGGAAATCAAGGTTGTTATGTTGGCGTCGACTATAGTTGAAAACGCCTTTTCATGTCCCATTTCAAGGGCGGTCCAAAGGCTTTTGCCCAAATGTGTTTCTTCGCGCATTCGTTCAAAAACCAAAATATTAGAGTCAACCGCCATGCCGAGAGTCAATACTAACGCCGCGATACCCGGCAATGTCATTGTTGCGCCAAAGCTTGCCAGCACCCCCACCAATATCAAAATATTTACTAGGACCGAGAATACCGCTATAATTCCCATGCTCCAGTACACAAAAATCATAAAGGCGATAGTCGCAATTGCGCCGATTGCCACCGCCATAAGAGAACTGTCCTTTGCATCCTCTGCTAAAGACGGCCCAACTTCATTTAAAGATGTGCGCTTTAATCCAACCGACAAAGGATTATTCAGCGCATTTGCCAACTCTATAGCCTCGCGGCGCGTAAAGTTTCCCGTTATTGATCCACGGCTGCTAATTACGCTTTGAATATTTGGCGCGCTCACCAGACGTCCGTCAAGAACAATAGCCAGAGGTTGTTTCACGCCAGTTTTACGGTCCTCTTCCAATATGGAACTAGTTATCTTTTCAAAAACTTTAGAACCCTCGGGAGTAAACTCCATGCTCACGCTAAACCTATTGGCGTCTTCCATTGCAGGATAAGCGTCTTTAATAATATTACCGTTAGCTTCGGGGCGGCGCTTTACATAAAACGGCTCTTCGATTACCTTCCCACCGCGCTCGCTTTCCATCAACAACACTTCATATCCAACCGGAATTTCTGACAGCGGCGGCTTTGCCGAAGAAGGCCTCAATGTGCGGTGGACCAAACGAAATTCAAGTTTTGCCGGCCTGGAAAGTTCTTCTATCGCCTCCGGGTTATCCTTTAACGAAACGCCAGGCATCTGAACTTCTATAGCGTTTCCGCCCATTATGCGGATAGTCGGCTCCGTCACGCCTAGACCGTTTATGCGGTTATTCATAACGGTTAAAACGTCTTCCAACTGACCAGAACGCAACTGCTCGTTCGATTTTAAATTGCTTTCGTCTATCTCAAGCGTGAAAGAAACGCCGCCTTGAAGGTCGAGCCCTTTCTTTAACGCGCCCTTGCTTTGGCGATATAATTCTTTAAGGAGTATGTCATTGCGCTTCTTTAGTATTTTTATATCGGAAACGTTTATATCTGGAAAATATTTTGACAAATCAACTTCATTTGCATTGGCATAATCGCGCAAGGCAATATAAAGAGTCGGGGACTTGTCCGGATTCCCCTTATAGTTGACTTTGTCCACGCGGGCTTCCGCAGACTTTATTACGCCCGCAAACTCCTGCTGAAATGCAGTTGCGCGCGTTTTTATGTAATCTTCAAACGGAGTATCCGAAAATGGAACCATCGAGGATATCGCCCATGCGACAACCATCGCAGTTAAAACGAGCTTCCAGAATACACCGCCGTTTCCGTTATTAGTGCCTGACATATTTTGATGCTACTTTTAGTTAAAATAAAACTTTGGGCGCCCAACCTAAAAAGAACGCCTATATATGCATAATCCGCTACTTCGACTGGCTTGAATCAGAATCGGTTCCGGACAATTTTTCCTGTATCGCCGATTTTAAAAATTCCATTTTATTGTTGTCGCCAAAACGGATTATAAAGGTTTTTTCCTTAACGTTTGTTATCGTTCCGATTGCGCCGCCAATAGTAATAATCTCATCGCCCGTCTTGAGTTCGCTTATCATTTTCTGATGCTGTTTTTGGCGTTTGCGCTGGGGCGCAATCATTAGAAAATACATTGCGGCAAACATTAACACTAAAAATATCAGCATTGAAGTACCGCCGCCCTGTGGCTGGGCTGCCTCGGCTTGGGCAAACATAGCTAAAACATTATCCATAAAAAACTCGCTTTCTCTAATATATTAAAGTCAAATATTGAACTATCACTTAAGAATGCTTGCAAGCAAAAAAAGCGTCCCGCACTAAAAACTGCAACACCAGATATTTTCGGCTTTAATTTTCGCAATAAGCCACGCGGCAAAAAAAAAGAACCGCATAAAATATGCGGCTCTCTTAATGTTAATGAGACAAAATGCTTATTTGGAGGCCAATTTCTTCTTAGATTCCGCTACACTCATGAAATCTTTCGCAAGATTCTGCAATGTGTTGGCAATAAAATTGGAACGGTTTCTGTTATCGATTTCCGCCATTTTGTCTATTTGCTCAACCAAGTTCTGAGGTAAACTTATTGATATTTGGGTCATCCCGACCGTTTTTCCTGAACCTTTCTTTCTGGCCATATAATATTCTCTTTTATTATTTATGTTGTTGTAATGTTATCGGCAAAAAAAAATAAATTATAATATATTTATAATTTTCTACCGAATCATTTATGGTTTCGAAAAAAAATCGCACATAAACTTGTTATGCATATCATCCGCCAAATTTTATTTTGTCAATTATTTTTTTTGTTTTTTTTTACATCTTCAAAAATATATTTTATACATTTTTTTTAACAACTTATTAAATAATTAGATTTTATTTATTATGAAAAGTTAAAAATTTACAAAAAAAATAGGAGTATTTCTATATAGAAATACTCCTACATTTTGCCTTCCGCGCCTAAGTTTAGGCCGGAAACAGCCCTTTATCTGGGCGCCATATACCTGAAAAATAACTTGCAGTATTTCTCAGAACCTATCGAGGCAAAAACGTAGTCGTAGGGAACAACCCCGAGTTCGGACGCATTCATCGCCGAACTTTTTGCAGCCGACCAATCAGTTGAATTCTGTACGATTTTCGCCCTTCCGACAGCTTTGTCCAGCGCCTGTTTATATGCACGCTCATAAGTTTTACCGAACCCAGAAACCATTTCTGTTTCCAGATACCAGGTTTCGGGAATTTCGTCGGTGAAATTTATGCGCAATGTGCATATTACGCGATTTGCGGCCTCGTAAATAAAGATTGAATCCTTTACAAGGTAGTCGTCCTTCGATCCAACAAGCTTGCGCGCAGCCTCATATGCAAGAGCTTCAGCAGCCTCGGCTGTCCTGCCCCATACTGCGACTTTTGCGTCAACAACTTGTTTGCGAATTTTTACTATCTTCTTAGGCTTCTTCTTTTTGGACTTGGGTTTCTGCGAAACAAGACTATACGAAACAGCCTTAGCCGGGGCTTTCGCCGCGGCGACAGCCTGCTTCGGGG
>FR901596.1:4463-11845 GCA_000438015.1 Coraliomargarita sp. CAG:312
GGCCTTGGCTACAGCTGGCGCTGCAGTCGCGGCTTCGGCTATGGTAGCACCGCAAAGCGACAATGCGAGAGCGCTAAAAAAAACAATAGACAGCTTACGCATTGCGTCTGATTTTATCATTATCCCCCCGGACATAATTTATCCTCCAACTATCAGTTCAATATATTACCATTTAAATGTCAACCGTTTTGTAGAATTTTTTTTCATTTTTATTTGATGGTTAGATTATTTACCAAATATATTAAAGAATGTTTGGCATACCCAAACTCCCTATTCCGCAAAATGCAAAAAAACTTTGACGAAAGCCAAAAAGCGTGCGATTATATTTAACTTTATTTGCAACTGAGAATTTTCTTTTGAATAACCATGGCAACAAACAACGTCGACTACGACTTCACAGAAATTGAAAAATTCTGGCAACAGCGCTGGGACGAAGAAAATACCTTCCACGCTGAAAATTCCCCAAAAGACGGGCGAAAAAAATTCTATATTTTGGATATGTTCCCCTACCCGTCCGGCGCTGGGCTGCACATAGGGCATCCCGAAGGATACACGGCCTCGGATATTCTTGCGCGTTATAAGTGGGCAAACGGATACAATGTCCTCCACCCAATGGGTTGGGACGCATTCGGGCTTCCAGCGGAACAATACGCGGTAAAGACCGGAACGCACCCCGCAATCACGACTGCCGCAAATATCGACAATTTTAGGCGCCAAATAAAAAGTATAGGTTTCGCAATAGACTGGCAGCGTGAAATCAACACAACCGATCCAAAATATTTTAAGTGGACGCAATGGATTTTCCTGCAGCTATTTAGAATGGGACTGGCTTATGTCGACGAAAAGCCTGTGTGGTGGTGCCCGCAACTCGGAACTGTTCTTGCGAATGAAGAAGTAATTGACGGCAAAAGCGAAGTCGGAAAATTTCCGGTCGAACGCCGAAAGCTAAGGCAATGGGTTCTAAAAATAACCGCTTATGCAGACAAACTGTTGGAAGGGCTGAAAGATTTGGACTGGCCAGACTCGACAAAGCGCCTTCAAACCAACTGGATTGGGCGCTCAGAAGGAGCCGAAGTGGATTTTGAAATAGCCGATTCCAGCGCGAAAGGCAAAAAACTCCGCGTTTTTACAACCCGGCCTGACACGCTGTATGGGGCAACATACATGGTTATAGCACCCGAACACCCGCTAGTTTCAGAATTGACATCGCCAGAGAATAAGGAAGCTGTCGAGTCATATAAAAAGTCGATAGCCTCAAAGAGCGATCTCGACCGCACAGACCTTGCAAAAGACAAAACCGGAGTATTCACGGGAGCACACGCCATCAACCCCATAACCGGCAAGAAAATCCCAATTTGGATTGCTGACTATGTTCTTATGAGCTATGGGACGGGCGCAATTATGGCGGTTCCCGCGCATGACGAACGCGACTATGACTTCGCAAAAAAATACAATTTGCCAATAATTCGGGTAATAGAAAAGAAGGACGAAAACGGACGCGATGCCGACTTGCCGTTTTGCGACGTCGGGAAAATGGTAAATTCAGGGCCGTTTGACGGAATGAACTCCGCCGAAGTAAAAAAAGAAATAGTGGCAATGCTGGAAGGCAAATCGCTGGGGAAAAAGTCCGTAAACTATAAATTGCGCGATTGGCTATTTTCCAGGCAACGCTATTGGGGCGAACCGTTCCCTATTGTATGGGTTTCAAAAGAAGCTTACCAAAAGGCGAAAGAATCTCCCAAATTTGCAAAAAATATGCCGCAGGCCCCCGTTTGCTATACCGACTCAAACGGACAAATTCTATACGCCCTGCCAATCCCCGAAGACCAATTGCCGCTTGAACTCCCCGAAATTGAAAATTACAAACCATCGGGGACAGGAGAGAGCCCATTGGCAAACGCCTCAGACTGGCTCAATGTGAAAATAAATACCGCCACCGGGGAAATTTTACCCGCGTCGAACGCCTCAGCTAGCGGCGAAGGCTGGTTCCCCGGCAGGCGCGAGACAAATACAATGCCGCAATGGGCAGGCTCATGCTGGTATTATTTGCGCTATTGCGACCCATTCTGCGATACCGCTCCCATCTCAAAAGAGGCGGAAGAATACTGGCAATATCCGGACTTCTACATAGGGGGAGCTGAACATGCGGTTTTGCACCTTCTCTATGCGCGCTTCTGGCACAAAGTGCTGTTTGACTGCGGGATTGTAAGGAATCCGGAACCATTTAAAAAGCTGTTCCACCAGGGAATCATACTCGGACAGCTTGAATTTACCGGATACAAAAAAGACGGGAAATGGATTAGCGCGGACAAAGCAGACGAATCTTGCGAACAAATTAAATTATCCGACTCAGATGTGGAAAAATCGGGCGCCAAGTTCGTACTAAAATCCGACAAATCGGTTGCCGTAGACGCAAGATCTTTTAAAATGAGCAAAAGCCGCGGAAACGTCATAAATCCGGACGATATTATAAAAAAATACGGAGCCGATTCGCTTAGGCTGTATGAAATGTTCCTCGGCCCCCTTGAAGACCAAAAGCCTTGGAACACAAACGGCATAGAAGGCGTTTTCAGATTCCTCAAGAAGGTTTGGAGGGAATTCGTAGGCCCTGACGGTAAAATATCGGCAAAAATTTCAGGTTCCGAGGACTCCCAAGAACTCTTAAAATCATTAAACGAAACAATTAAAAAAGTCGGCGCGGATATAGAAACTTTGCGGTTTAACACCGCCATATCTCAAATGATGATTTTTATGAACGCCTTCCAGAAAGAGTCAAAAGTATCCAAGGAAAGCGCCGAAAAATTCATACAATTGCTCGCGCCATTTGCGCCGCATATGTGCGAAGAAATCTGGAACAGGCTCGGGAATGAAAGCTCTGTTTCAAAAGCCAAATGGCCTGTTGTCGACGAATCAAAACTTGTTGAATCTACAGTAAAAATAGCCGTCCAAGTAAACGGGAAACTCCGCGGGGAACTAGCCGTCGAAAAGGGCGAATCAAAAGAAAATATTTTGGCTGCGGCAAAACAAATAGAAAACGTTAAGAATTTCCTAAGCGGAAAAACAATCGTCAAGGAGATATTCGTACCGGGTAAAATTGTAAATATTGTGGCAAAGTGAAACCTATAATTTCCATATTGGCGGCGTTTTTTTCCGCCGCGCTCCTAAACGCGCAGACCTCCGGAGAATCCACGGACAAGCTTGCGCAGGGATATGTTTACATCCATACGCTCAGAAACGAGCCGTCCATCGAAAGAAATGGAGCCGAATTAAGATTGAAGCGGCGCGACATAGTCCCCGCAAACGGATTGACAATCGAAACGGTTAAAGGCCAATGCGCAATGCTTGTCCTATCAAATCGAACGGTCATTTTTGTGAAAGGAAACGCCAAGCTTACCATTGAAAACTTTGAGCAGGCAACCCCCTTTGATTTTCAACTTGACGACGAATACGAATCTACCCACTCCCAATTGAGAATAAGCCTCGATTACGGAGAAATATATATGGCGATGCTTTCGCCGCGCCCGACTAGCCGCACGATAATAAAAACGACATTCGGCGCAGTAGAACCCAAAACTACCGCCATGTACATTTCCTGCGACAAAAAGAACTCAAAGTTCGCAATATTCAACGGGCAGGCGGTGTTCTGCGGACTTGACAACAAGCGCGACTTTATACAGCAGGGACAAATCGGTATAGTGGAAGAGCTGGAAAGCAAAAAAATGTATCCCTTGAAAATAGAGCCGATGAGCTCGCTCCAAGAGGACAGGCATGAAAAAGTCCTAGAACTCTGCAAACTGGCAATGCAATCGACTGAAATTAAGCTCTCCCGCGAAGGGAATTTCTCGGCTAGAAGACTGGTTCCTAAGGACTTCTTTTTGCGCAAACACAATATGAACTGACCTTTGCATGGATACGCCTATTTCAAAATTTCTGCCGCCCGATTTCGATAAATCCGCAAAAATCGCCATATTGGCCGGAAAGGGCGAATATCCTATTATGTTGAAAAAACGTTTGGATTCTTTCGGCATACCAAACGCGCTAATGGCATTTGAAGATGAAACACCTCCAGAACTTTTCAACGCCTACCCTTCAAGCGAACGCTATTCAAGCAATGTAGGCCAACTGGGAAAGCTCTTGAAAAACTTGAAGGCAAGCCGCGCAAAATACGCTATCATGGCCGGACAAATAACGCCTAAAAAACTTTTTAGGGGTATGAAACCCGATTTGAAAGCCATAATGATTTTGGCTTCCCTAAAACGAAAAAACGCCGAAACAATATTCGGGGCTATAGCCAAAGAAATGTCAGCAATAGGCGTTGAAATGTTGGACGCCCGCTCATTCTTCGACGATTCTGTCGCGCCCAAAGGATTTTTTGCCGGCAAAAGCTGGCCTATAAAACCGGAGCATATGGAACACGCCATGTCCATCGCCCGCGAATGCGCAAGGCTTGACATTGGACAAGGATGCGTGGCCGCGCGCGGAACTGTGCTTGCCGTGGAAGCCTTTGAAGGCACCGACAAAATGCTTGAGCGCGCAGGGCAATTTGAAGCCAAAGACGCGCTGTTCGCAAAAACGGTCAAGCCCAACCAAGACTACCGTTTCGACGTTCCAGTTATAGGCGAACGCACAATGCGCAAGCTCGCCGCAGCAAATATAAAAAATGTCGTGCTGGAATCAGACAAAGTTATAATACTGCAAAAAGAAAAAGTGTTGGCGCTCGCCGCCGAACATTCCATAAAAATTTTCGGAATATGAGCAACATAGTTGAAGACAGAAAAAACGCCGTGCGCGAAGAGTACGGTTATTTTAACGATCCCCAAGAACTATTTGAATACATAATAGCAAAAAACAAGTCCGCAAAAAACTTGGACGACCAATTTAAGCGCGAGGAGTTTCTTGTAAAAGGATGCGTTTCCAGCCTATGGCTGGTGCCCAATTTTGACAAATCCGCAAATAAATGCCATTTTAAAAGCGACGCAGACTCTATAATAACGCGCGGAGTGGCCGATCTAGTATGCGGTTTGTACGACGGCCTAACCCCAGACGAAGTTCTCAAATTAGACCCAAAATTTCTTGAAGAAATCGGAATAAGCTCCCACCTTTCTCCAAACCGCAGGAATGGATTGAGCCAGCTGTGCGGAAAAATTCACGATTTCGCCGCAGCCTGCAAAAACAGCCAATAACAGCAACTATACGCAGGAAAATTTTTCAACTTGCACAAAGCAAAAAAATGCCCAACGCCATATCGAAAACATTTACAATATTGAAAGAACAACCAATAGGATGTTTTTTCGCGGCACTGCTCTCTTTTCTGCTAATATCGACTGTACTGGCAGGGATGCTGTTTATTGCCGCCGCCATAATTTCCGTTCCGGTAATAAAAGACACGATATCAGCCCAAACCGGTTTCCACGCTTCCGTCGAAAGCGTTTTTTTAAACATATATACCGGAGAATGCAACCTGAACTATCTATCCTTGCAGAATCCCCAAGCATATAATATGTCAGAATATGCAACGGAATCGAATATGGAAATCCCGACGTTCGCAATAGCCAAAAGCGTAAAACTGCGGCTATCTCCGTCCGATCTTATTCTCAGGGGGCGCTTGGTTGTAAAATCAGCAGATATTGACATTGATGTCATAAACTGCGTAAGAATAAACAGTGCATCTTACAATCTTCCCGAATTTATTGAAAAAATATCAGAAATCTCGGAAATCGACAAAAGGGACGGGAACGCATATCTGGAAAAATTTTCTATAAAAATAAAGCGTGCCACTTACTGCGATATGACTATATCAAGCGACATAATGAAGTGGGACACTGCATTAAACTTTAAGTTTGAAAAATCTGGCATCAAAGACGCCCAGGACCTTATATCGTCATTAACAAACTCTTTGAATAAAGCAAACGCGCCGTTTATTGCGCGCGGCTTAACAAAATGAAAAAAATGAAAGCGGCCATACTATCGAGCGGAAAAGGTTCAAACGCCGACGCAATTTTTAACTGCGTTGAAAACGGCAAAATTAAAAACTTGGAAATAGTCGCGCTAATATCAGATATTCAAGATGCGCCTGCCCTCAACGTAGCCAAAAGGCACAATATTCCTTCAATATGGATTGATCCAATGCGCAAAGGCGCGCGCTTTACGCCTGAAAGCGCGCAAAACTACATAAAATTCCTGAAGGAGTCCGAAGTGGAGCTTGTGATACTGGCTGGATTTATGCGCATATTGCCTCCGGAATTCGTCAGTGAATTTTCAAACAGAGCCATAAATCTGCACCCTAGCCTGCTTCCGGCATTCAAAGGAAAAGACGCCATAAAACAAGCATTTGATGCAAAGGCAAAAAAATGCGGATGCACAGTGCACTTCGTGAGCGACGAGCTTGACGGAGGCAAAATAATATCCCAAAAAGAAGTAGAAATATTTCCCGGCGACACGCTTGAAACCTTGGAAGCCAGAGTCCACGAAGCCGAGCATATCCTTCTGCCTAGCGTAATAGCAGATATAGCCTCTGGGAAAATAAAACTGGGATAATGTTAAACGTAGGCAAATACCGGGGGCGGAATTTAAGCGGATTTAGGACGTTTAATACTGCAAAATACTTCGCAGAAATAACGTCCCCGCAAGATGCGGTTGAAGCTTTTGGGTTTGCTTGCGAAAAAAAATTGCAAGCTTTTGTATTGGGAGGCGGATCAAATGTTTTTTTTAAAAATACCCGCATAAAATCTTTTATCCTACGCAATAAGCTTCCGAAAGAAATTAAATATCTTGGCGGCGACAGGTTTGAAATATCATCGTCCGTATCAATGATTGAACTTTTAAAATACATGTATGCCCAATCGCGCGAATGCTGCTATTATCTTGCGTCCGCCCCATGCCAGGTGGGAGGAGCCATAGCCATGAACGCCGGGTCGGGCATCGCGGAAAACAGGACGATATCCGACTACATAGAAAGCGTGTCGTTCGTCGAAGGCGTAAGAGGCATTTTTTCAAAGAGAAAGCCTGAACTCGGTTTTTCATATAGAAAATCTTTTTTTTCAGACAGAAACGACGTTTTTATAACATCGGCCGTATTTAAATTTCCCAAAACCGAATTTGCTGAGAACCCTATCAGCGCCCGATTGGAATGGGCAAAAAAGAACCAGGATCTAACTGCCCCCAACTGCGGCTCGCTATGTAATTTATACGACGCAAGAATAATGTCTTTTACAAGGTCTATGTTTAGATGCATGCCTGCGGGAATTAGCAAAAAGAAATTAAATTGGGCTTATAATAATGCAAAAAATCCAATTGCTCTACGCATGTGCCTGGCCACTTTGACGATGCTGCACCGCATTTTCGGCAAAAAAATCAAATACGAAATAAAAATCATAGAGTAG
>FR901596.1:11867-11997 GCA_000438015.1 Coraliomargarita sp. CAG:312
AAAAATCATAGATTAGCCTGTAAAACTGCCAGCGCGCGTTTCAAACACAATTTAGAATCCATAAAATAAAAATAAAATAAAAAAATGCTTGCCAACCGAAGCAAAATATCTATCTAAATAGTGCTTTAAA
>FR901597.1:0-10259 GCA_000438015.1 Coraliomargarita sp. CAG:312
GAGGCATTGTAGGACTTCCGTCCTCTTTGCCTCCCTTTTTTTCTACTTCTTCTACCCTCATCCCACTATCTTTGACGATGAGCGAATTTTTTCTGGGCAAGCAAAAGCTGCGAACAGGAATTTTGGGAGGCAGTATAAAAGGCTGCGATGAAACTAAAATCTGCACTTGTCCGAGACTTTTCATTAGCTAAAATTTTCTAAATAAAAGCATGCCTTTTGTGCAGACAATAAAAACATGCAATGAAGCGGCGCGCTGTAATATTCGTAATAATTTATTTTTTTTACCTCATTTCTGACAGTATTTTTACGATGGTTTCTTCGTATTTTTTATGCGCTGGTTTTACTTCTTCAGCAAACTTGCGCAGCGCTATAAGCAGGCTAGGGCGCTTTAATAGCTGCAAGGATATTTTTCTTAAGGACAGTGTGCCGTCGCGGTGGTCCAATACCTCTGAGAAAAAAGATGCGGGGATTTTGCTGTCGACTGAATCGCTTATGCAACGTATGTGGGTGAACGTAGCATTCGGAGACAATTCTTTAATTGCCCCCATAAACACTTCGCTCTCAGTTTCTACCGCCAATATTCCCCTTTTAAATAGTTCAAGCTTTTCGGACCGCTCGACAATATGGTCCGAACATTTTATTACCCCGCGGCGGCATATTGGCGATAGAATCTTGTTCATATCGGCATCGTTTGTATCGTATATAAAATCCCCATTCTCAAGTTTGGGGTCGCATGCTCCGGCGAAACCGCAAATTATAACGCGTTCCGGTTTGAACTCATCAGCCGTTTTCTTTACGAGTTCCTCTGTGCTTTTACATCTCATGCCGGATACTAGCAGGCATAGGTTGTGATATTTGCAGCCGTTTGCGGAGATTTTTTTGCACATTCCTGTTTTTGTCCTTTTAAAGCCGAAATGTCTAAATGGAGCCGCTCCCTCAAATGTGGTCGGAAATATCATTAGGGTTTTTTTCATAAGATTATAAATTCACATCATTTGCGCTTTTTGCCGCGCTTTCAATTGTGCATGGAAGATCGGTCTGAACCCAGTCTCCGCATATATGCAGATTTTCAAATTCGGAGCGGATATCTTCGTCCTTGGGGCGGGCTTGCTCGGTATCGGCGTCAGCGGATATTGTGGCGGCTGCAAATCTGAGCGGCAAAACTTTTAAAACAGAGTTTTTCCCGAAGAATTTCTTTATTTCTTCTTTTAGCATGGTTTCTATTTGCGCGTTGCTTGCCTTTAGCGTGCTTGCACTCACGGTTGCCCCGTAAAGAAAGGCTTTACCTGTTTCTTTGTCCGGCAGCTTTTCGGAATGGTCAAAAATCCAATGGATGGGCGAATCTATTATGCATGCATATTCGGAGTCTAATATTTTTTCAGAACTGGTAAAATATATGTTAAGTATGTCAGTAAATTTTATTTTTTCAAGCCGCGCGCGAAGCTTGGAATATGGGTGGAGTATTGATTTTAAGGCGTGGACAGGAAGCGCGCTGAAAACGTGGTCGCAGCCGCAAGCGTCGCATTTCGAGGTGGATACAGCTATTATTCTGCCGTCGCGGAATTTTAAGGAGTTTACGGATTCTGAAAGGTACACGTTTCCTCCGCATCCTTTTATATAGATTTCCGTGCGCGGCGAAAGGGCGGATAAGATGGGTCTTTGGGGTAGATATAGAATTGCGGCGTCGTCGCCTTTTAATATGCATTTCTTTATTGTATTGGCCATCAATTGCGCGTCTGCGTCTTTAAGCGGCGTATTTAGCGCGGACACGCAAAACGGTTCCCAAAAGGCTTTAATTGCTCCGTGGGGGACTTTCATAGACTTTAAAAAGTCCAGTGCGCTTTCTTTGGGGCGAGGAAACACAAGCCCGAATTTTAACTCAGTCAAAAGGCGTATATTGTCGAGAGATGCAAATCCTTTTACCTTTGTATAGCTTAAAAACGAAAATAATTTTTTTAAAATTCCCGAGTCTTCGGAAGGATATTTTACTGAATATTTTTTCCCGGTCGGAAATATGAAGTCCATTCCTTCTACGGGTTTGAAATATTCCCTGCCTGCCGTACCCAATGTTCTAAGCACTGCAAAAAAATTGTCGTAGCACCCCATCAAAGCGTGGGTGCCGTTATCCAACGCCGCAGCTTCCCAGGTTATTTGCGACGCCCTTCCTCCAAGCTGCGGCCTGGCTTCGAAAAGCGAAACGTCGAATCCTTCATAGGCAAGCCTCAATGCCATTGCGCATCCGGCGACTCCTCCGCCTAGAACTGCGGCTTTTCCCGACATCTTGTCTTGGCGTTCCGGTCTTTTTGATTCTCTTATGGCTCCAAGCGCAAGTGCGATTTTTTTTGCCTTGGATATTTTTACGGGGATTTCATTTATAGAAAAATCAGACTCGGCTATATTATCCAAAATTTTTTCGTATATGGCCCACATTATAAGCGCCGGGGCAAGGGCCCGTTTGTCTTCGTTGGCAATAAGGCGGCGGGATTTATTGAAGAAGTGTTTTGCCCTAAAGTGCATGAATCTGAAGAGTTCTTTGCAGTTTGGGTTCTTTGATGGGTCGGCGAGATCCTCCTCCGAGACTCCAAAGGCGTCCAGTTCCTCGCGGGGAATATACACGCGCTTGTGGTTGCGGTAGTCGTCGACAACGTCCCGGAGAATGTTTGTAAATTGGAGCGCATATCCCAACGACTCCGCAAACTGGATGGTGCGCGGGTTTTTACACCCGAAGATGTGTATTGAAACAAGTCCCACCGCGCTTGCCACTCCATAGCAGTATTTGCGTATGTCTTCAAACGCTTCAAAAGGCTCTTCAAATGTATCGCGCATTACCCCGTCTATAATAGCCTGCACGTATTCTTGAGGAACTTTTCGGCGGTTTATAACGCCGCGCATTTCTTCCGCCAGCGCCGATAATCCAGTCTTTCCGGCGTAAATCGACGATATGTCGTCCTTCCAACGGGTTAAGCTGTCTCTGCGCGCCTGCTTGGGGTTGTTTTCCTCGTCGGCGATATCGTCCATCAGCCTGCAAAAGGCATAGAAAATTTCCATGTCTCTTGCGCGTTCTTTATCCATGCAAAAAAACGCGAATGCCAAATTAGATTTTTTGCGCTCGCTTGTGTGGTAGGCGCTTGTTGAACTTTCCGTATTGTCGACGTCCATTAGAACAAAAGTGCGCTTATTAAAAGTTTAATTTTATCGAACGAGTTCAGGGAGGGGCGTTCGGAAAGGGTATCGTAATCCAGTTTGCGGATTTTTCGCAATATCGACCTGCCGCCGGAAATGGTAATTTTTATTTCAAGGCTCAGCGGGAAGGGCAGGTGTTTAACGAGCCTTTCGCCTGAATCGAAAAGCTTGTCCGTCCTGTCGACCTGCATTTTCACGAGTTCTTTTACAGCATCTGAGGCGCTTTCGGCAAATATTTCCGTTTCGCCTATATTTCCCCAGTCTTCTTTGGGGATGTATATGCGGTTCTTCAGGCGGTCAACGCTCATATCCTGCCAAAAATTTGCCAGTTGCAGGGCTGTGCAAATGTCGTCGGAGTACCCGAAAAGCTTTTGGTCTTTTATGTTGTGCAGAATCAACACAAGCCTGCCAACCGGGTTTGCCGAACGCCTGCAATAATCCAATACTTCTTCGAAAGTCGCGTAGCGCTTTTTTACTACGTCTTGGGCGAACGCGCTTATTAAGTCTCTAAACAATTGTTTGGGAATGCCAAATTCCTTTATTGTGTTCGAGAGGGCTAGAAATATCCAATCCCAGCGCGGGTCCAGCCCGGACTCGCCGGAAATGTCCAACTGGGATTCAAACTCGCGAAGGCGCTCTACTCGGATTGGATCGTCGGCGGCCAAAGTTTCGTGCTGTTCGTCGGCTATGTCGTCGGCGGTGCGGGCGAAAGCGTACACTGCGGCTACATGTTTGCGCAGCTTTTGGGGGACCATTTTTGCCACGGGAAAATTTTCGTAATGCGAGTAGGCAAGGTCAGAGCATTTTGAATATGCGGCGTCTAGTTTGCTTGGTGTCATCGCGCAAATTTATCGCCGAATTGGCTTTTAATGTCGAGTTTTTTTTCGGGTGGAGCGTGTTTGCGGGCTTAACTTTTGCGCTCTGCCATTTTTTTTGGCATCTGTTTTAAAAGAGTCCCCCAGCATCCAAGCCGCCACAATTCCGGATGTGGATGTGAACAGCCCTATGCCCATAAACATTAGGCAGATTCCAACGATTCTTCCATATTCCGTCACCGGATAAACACCTCCAGATCCTACTGTTGTAATTGTGTTTACAGTCCACCATAAGGCGTCCGATGCGTCGACTATTGTTGCTCCGGGGGCGTTTTTCTCAAAGTGCAATACGAGAACCCCGGATATTGCCACGCAGGCAAATGTTAGGCTTGCGATGAAAGCGAATGTATTTTTTAGCTTGTCTTCAAAAAAGTATTCGGAAATTTTCATTGTGGCTCTAATCGCCCTCAAGGCGCGTATAAACCTCAAAAAATTGTACAATCTTCCCCAGCGAAGCGGTGCGATATTAGGTATTGACGAAACTAGGTCTATCCATCCGTATTTCCAAAATCCTACTCTATCTTCTGCCGCCATAAAACGCATAAAAACGTCTGCAAGGAAAAACGCGCAGGCTACAGCGTCTCCGAAGCGCAGGAAACGCGCTATTTGGCTGTCTTGGGGAAGGGAGTACCCGATTATAAGCGCCAATATTACATACGCTGAAAGAAATAATATAAAGATATTCCATGCGCCGCTCGGACGCCAGCGCTCCCTTCCTTTTCCGCGGTTTTTCATTCGGAAAATATCGTAATTATTCTGATATCTTTAAATTTATGCTTTAGCCGAGGATTGCGTTTTGAACAACGTAAGTTATTATTCCGGAAAAATATCCAAGCAGCGCCAGCAGAGATATATGCTTGCAGTACCATGCAAACGTGATTTTTTCAAGCCCCATAACGACAACTCCTGCTGCCGATCCGATAATCAATATGCTTCCGCCAACTCCTGCGCAATACGCCAATAGTTGCCAGAAAATTCCATCTTGCACAAAGTTTGCCATGTATGCGGCCTCGCCCGACAGCGCAACGGCTTCGTGGGTTGGCATCGGATACATTCCCATCGCTCCGGCAACCAGCGGGACATTGTCTATTATGGATGAAAGCATTCCCACTATTGTGTTTATTACATAGACATTATGCACTTCTTCGTCCAAATATGTGGATACCTCTTTTAATATTCCAGCGCTTTGCAGAGCCGATACCGCCATTAAGATGCCCATAAAGAAGAGAATAGTTCCGAGGTCTATTCTTGAAAAAATAGCGGTTAACCTGTATTGCCTGGATATTGGAATGTCGGGTTTGCGGTTGTACATAATTTCCATATATACCCATATTATTCCCAGCACCAGCAATACACCCATAAAAGGCGGCAAATGGGTTATCGCTTTAAAAATCGGGATCGATATTAGGGCTGAGACGCCTATGCAAAATATCGCCACTCTCTCTTTGTTTGATACATAGGCGGATATTGCGCTTTCCTGCCTGTCTGTCGAGTAGTTGACATCGCCTTTCCCAAGCATCAGCGATATTATTGCAAGCGGAACCAACATAGACAGCAAAGACGGCAAGAACAGCTTTGTTATCAATGCCGACGTTGTGACGTTCTCATTTATCCACAGCATTATTGTCGTGACGTCCCCAGTCGGCGTCCAAGCTCCTCCGCTATTTGCGGCTATAATTATCATACCCGCAAATATCCAGCGTTCATGGCGGTCTGAAACCATTTTGCGCAATAGCATTGTCATGACTATGGCGGTAGTCAAGTTGTCGAGAATCGACGACATAAAAAATGTTATAAAAGAAAGAATCCAGAGAAGATTGCGTTTTGAGCGCGTCGATATCCTTTCCGTGACGCACATAAATCCGCCGTGCACGTCTATCAGCTCTACGATTGCCATTGCCCCGATTAGATACAGGACTATTTGCGCATGCTCACCCAATGATTCCACTATCTGGAAGTCGGAAACAAATTTTGCGCACTGCTTTGCCAATGGCATATTAGCTACGTCGGAATTCCCAGCGAGAAAGTGCCGGAAGCTTTCGGCGTTAACCACGGATATTATGGAATCGCCCGAGAACATATACAGCACCCATAGAGTCATGCCCAGGATGAGCGCTGTGGCGGCTTTATTTATGCCGATTTTATGTTCCATGGCTATAAGTATATAGCCTATGACGAATACGACGGTCATTAAAGTAATCATGGTGCAATTGAAAAAGGCATAAATAAAATATTTGCAAAAAAGTTAGTCAAGTTTTGTCTCAGAAATTTTTTAAGGCCGCTTTATTTTTGCAGTCAATAGGCAATGAAACTGCTTGACTTTTGGCGGCATTCTTAGAGTCTCTAAATATCCGGATGCTTTTATTTGCAGGTTTATTCGAATTGTCTTTTGGGGTTAATTTAAGAAATTGGAATTCAATTTTGTATGAAAACGGCCGTATTGTACATAGCAACGGGGAGGTATTTAACCTTTTGGAAGGATTTTTTCGAATCGTCGGAACGATATTTCTTGAGGGGAATTCATAAGTCTTATTTCGTTTTTACCGATTCCTCGCCGTCGGATGTTGCGCATAGCTGTTCATCCAAAGTAAATGTTTTTCATTTGGACAAATACGGGCATCCTCGGGACACGCTATACCGGTTTAGGACATTTTTAACGGCAGAATCGGAGCTTGAAGGCTTTGACTACATATTTTTCTTTAATGCAAATGTGAAATTTGTCCGCGAAGTCAATGCCGACATATTGCCTTCAGCCGGCGAGGGCCTTGTTTGCGCTCTCCATCCGCTTATGTCAAAGGCTGACAACAAATCCTACCCTTACGAGCGCGATTCTGGCTCCCTTGCCTATATACCCATGGGAAGCGGAAAGGTTTACGTGCAGGGCGCCCTAATCGGGGGGACTTCAAAGGCGTTTTTGGATATGTCTAGGCAATTGAAGAAAAATATAGACGACGACTTGGACAAAGGGATAGTCGCGGTTTGGCATGATGAATCCCATTTAAACCGGTATATCTTGGAAAAAAATCCTAAGCTTTTGGGGCTGGAGTATTTGTGCCCAGATACTTTAAAATATCGAAGGCGCTGCGGCTGGAGGCAAAAAATTTTGCTATTGGAGAAGTCTTCCTTCAAATACGGTGGAATAGACTATATACGCGGAAAAACGGATAAAAAAATAGGCATTTTTAGATATTTTTTGCGCAAGGTATTCCACTGCGCATAGTATTTTGTCGGTGGAAAGCACTTAGGGGGGGCTGGATTTTTCATTTTTTAGGACAGTTTTTTATTTAATGAGCAAAAAAAACGCCGCCTAAAAAGGGCGGCGTTTTTCTTGCATTCCTACTTTTGCGGCAACCTAATTATTAGGATTGCAGCTTCCGGTAAAAATGTCCGCATTTTTTTGCGCGTCGGAATCGGTTATCTTTATCGACGAACTTTCGCGCAACATATATGATGTAGGCGTCAGTGTCGCCAAAAATAACAGAGTAGTTATCTTGAACTTTTTCATCGCTCACTCTCTTATTATTTTTTATTAATACCGCTATTGCGGATGTTATAAGCGGACATTATATAAGACACATTTGTTCTGGTTTTCCAGCTTATTTTTATAAAAATTTGCGGTTGTGCAACAAATGCGCTTTGCATTCGCAACTATTGCGCTTTTATAATGTTATAAAACGCCATAAGTTCGCGCCTAAGTGTTTCGAACATATGTTCGCAGTCTGGGGGGTCAACGGAATAGTTAATTACGCCGTCAAAAATATACAGAAAATATTTCCCAATTATTTCCGGAGGCAAGTCGCATTTTACTTCGCCGCGTTTTATGGCATTTTTTAGGACGTCAATAGAAATTTGGTAGTAGTCCTGCATGTATTTTCTTATTTCAGGGTACCGCCTTATGCTTTGGTAAAATAGTATATTGTAATTTTCCATTGAAGGCGCGCTGGACTTGCCGTCGTCAGAAAGCTCCAGAGATATGTTCCTTACGGCCGATATTGTATGTTCTATATGCTGGAGGCATGTCATTGAATCGGCATTTTTTGACATGGCGCTGTATCTAAGGAAAAAATATGTCTTGCATGCTGCGAGAAGGAGTTCGTCCTTATTTTTAAAATAGTGGTAAACCAGAGTGCGGGACATTCCTATTGCGTTTTGAATGTCGGTTATGGATGTTCCGTCAAAGCCTTTTTTTAAGAGCAGTTTAAAAGTTTCGCGCAGTATTTTTTCTTTCATACGATTTTATGCGTTGGTTAAATAAGCTTTCAGGCATAATAATCAACTATCTTTTATCGGTATTTTCTCTGAATCTTTCATTGCGGTGCAAATGAATGATTTTTTTTGCTTTTGCTATTGACTCTTTTTATATTTGCGTAAGAGAGTTCGCGACGATAAACTGATAAATAGGTTTTTTTATAACTTAAACGTTTTTGAGGAAATATCATGGTCACTGTATCTTCTTATTCGACGGCGGTTCTAATGTGCGTTATTACAATGCTATGTTGGGGGTCTTGGGCAAACACTCAAAAGATGACGGGAAAGAATTGGGGCTTCCAGCTCTTTTATTGGGACTATTCAATAGGGGTTTTGTTGTTCTCCTTGGTCTTGGCTTTTACGATGGGGTCTTTCGGGGATTTTGGAAGAAGCTTTTTATCGGATATAGGGCAGTCGCAAATAAAATGGCTCGGATCCGCATTCATCGGCGGGGTAGTATTTAACATAGCAAATATCTTGCTTGTCGCGGCGATTGAGATTGCGGGGCTTTCGGTAGCTTTCCCTGTCGGGATAGGACTTGCGCTTGTATTGGGTGTCGTGACTACATATGCTGCTACGGGCGAGGGAAATGCGCCTATGTTGGCTGCCGGCGTTTTGTTTGTAGTTGCGGCGATTGTTCTGGATGCATTGGCGTATAAGCGCATTGGAGGCGGAACCGGAGCGTCTGCAAAGGGGATCGGAATTTCAATACTAGCCGGAGTTTTAATGGGGTTCTTCTACAGTTTTGTCGCGGCATCCATGGCGGCGTCGAAAGACGGGGTTTTGGAAGCCGGCAAACTTACGCCGTATACAGCGGTTGTGATGTTTTCTTTAGGATTGCTGCTGTCCAACTTTGTATTCAATACTCTTATGATGAAAAAGCCCATTGTGGGAACTCCCGCTACTGCCGGGGAATATTTCCGCGGACCTGCAAAAAACCATATCATAGGCATTCTTGGAGGGGCGGTATGGAGTTGCGGAATGAATTTTAACATAATAGCAGCTCCCGCGGCGGATCCAGCTCTTGCGTATGGGTTGGGGCAGGGCGCTACGATGATTTCCGCTCTCTGGGGTGTTTTTGTTTGGAAGGAGTTCAAGAACGCCCCAAAAGGGACAAATGTTTTAATTTTCTGGATGTTTGCGTGTTTTATTGTAGGCCTTGGCATACTGGTTGCGTCTAAATTATAACCGGAGAATATAAAATCATGAAATCAGAAAAATCGATATTGGTTGTCGGCAGCATGAATATGGATATGGTGGTTAAGGCCGCCAGAATCCCGCGCGTAGGAGAAACTGTTTTAGGCGGGGTATTTAACCAGTACGAAGGTGGAAAAGGCGCCAATCAGGCAGTGGCGGCAAAGACGCTCTACGCAGACACCTTTTTTTGCGCCGGAGTGGGAGACGACTCAATAGGCCGGGATTATTTGAAATATTTAAAAGCGAAAGAACTCGACGTATCGCTTGTAAAGGTTTTCGAGGGCTCGCATAGCGGGGTTGCCTTGATTACAGTCGGCAAGGAAGGTCATAATATAATAACTGTGGCGCCGGGCGCCAATCTTCTGTTGTCGGTGGAGGATATGAAGTCTATAGATTTTAAAAGATTTTCGCATGCGGCGTTCCAGCTTGAGAATGAAATTTCCACGGTTGAGGCCGGGCTGGAATGCGCCAAGAAAGCGGGGTGTTCCACTATACTGACTCCTGCTCCTGCCAGGCTTTTGGGTGAGAATATCCTAAAAAATGTAGATTATCTTATACCAAATGAAATTGAAATATTGCAGGTTCTCCGCGGTTATACATCCATAAATAGCGCCGCAGAGGGGCTGCTTGAAAGAGGCGTCAAAAACGTAATAGTGACATTGGGATCCAGCGGGTCTATGCTTTTTAATAAGGATGGGCAGAGAAAGTATCCCGCGCATCCTTTGAGGCCTATCGATACGGTGGGAGCCGGAGATT
>FR901597.1:10311-12012 GCA_000438015.1 Coraliomargarita sp. CAG:312
GGGGCTTAAAATTTACGGGGACGATTTGGATGCCGCCATAAAGCTTGCCTCGGCTGCCGCATCTTTGTCGATTACAAGGATGGGCGCGCAATCACACGCGAAGCTTGACGAAGTTTTAAAGCTTATGGGGAAAAGCGGTTTGTAGGCTATTGCGGCAAATTTTAGAGGATGAAGGCCTTAGACTTCTGAGTCGGCAGGTTATTGTAATCCAGTTTTCGCCCGGTGAAAAAACGGGCGTTTTTTTATAATTAGCTTTTTATATAGACTCCATTTGACGATAAAATTTTGTGTTGACCTGCAAATGCGCAATAAAGTAGCATTTTTATTTTATTGTATAAATGTTGACAAATCCCAACGGATAAACCATTTGGTTTATTTTATGTTCTTTTTTGTTTGCCGACTTTTCCTTGGCAAACGGTATTGAAATAAAAAACTAGATAAACATGAAAGAGATATTCATACCAGCGATATTTGCGGCCGCATTATGCCTCGCGGCATGCGGAAAAAAAGAAACGCCGAAAGTGTCCATGCCGCCCACTCCGGCGACTTTGGTTGAAGCTGTGGGGAAAACAGTGCCATCGTATATATCGACGTTGGGAACAACAGCATCGCTTCAAAGCGTGAATATCGTTCCGCAGGTGTCCGGTCAAATCGTGTCGATAAACTTTAAGCAAGGCGATATGGTAAAGGCAGGACAGATTTTGGCTGTCGTCGACAAGCGGCCATACGAGGCTGCCGTGAAGCAGGCTGAGGGAAATTTACTACAGGCGAGGGCCCAATTGAAAATTGACGAGCTTCAAGTTGAGCGCAACAGGAAACTTGCCAAGGACAATTATGTGGACAAGCAAACATTCGATTCCCTGCTCGCCAAAGTCGAAATAGACAAGGGAATAGTTGCTGCGTCGGAGGCCGCCCTTGCGGACGCCAAAATAAAACTGGATTGGTGCGATATAAAATCTCCGTCAGACGGAAAAATCGGACTGTACAACATAGACGCCGGCAATGTAGTAGCAGCCGGGAGTTCTGTCATAACAACTGTGGAATTTGTCGACAAGCTGTTTGTGGACTTTGTTATACCTAGCCAGCGCCTATACGATGCCATGCGCAAAATGAAGGACGACGGCGGAAAATTGAATATCACCGTATCATATTTGGAAGACGATATGTCCTCCAGGAAGCGCCAGGCAAAAGTACAGATAGTTTTGAATAAAATCCGCTATGAAACCGGGACAGCGGTTTTGCGGGGCGAGATAGACAATTCTGACTATATGTTCTGGCCGAACCAGCCGGTGAAGGTGGTTTTGGATTTGGACGAAATTAAAGACGGGGTTCTAATTCCCGACATTTGCATACAAACAAATAACTCAGGGCCTTATGTTTATGTAGCGTCAGCGTATAAGTCAGGAGTTTACATTATAAAATCGGTACCCGTAAAAAAAGGCCAACTTTACGAGGGAAATATGAGGGTGGTTGAAGGCGTCAAGGCGGGAGATCTCATTGCGGATAGAGTAAGCCAATTGCGTTTGCAGGCAGGTCCTTTTGTTTATAGAGCCACTGACAAGGGAATGATTCTGGGGGAAGACGGCAAGCCGTTGTCCACCCCAGAGGCAATGAAAAACTTTATGGTTGAGGCTACAAAAATCGCCGACGAGCTTAGGGCGGAGATGATGAAAAAAGCGGCCGCTGCCGCAGCGGCTGCTG
>FR901597.1:12047-18489 GCA_000438015.1 Coraliomargarita sp. CAG:312
CGGCTATGAAAGCCGCAGTAAAAGCGGCTGAACAAGTAAAGCAACCGCCGGAGGCAAAATAGCCCTTTATTTTAATTCAATTTGCAGGTTTTTTTATGTCCGAGGAAAAAAACAATTCTAACGCGGAAATTTTGCAGAAAACGTCTTCCGCGATTGAGAAGTCAAATGTTGGAGTCCGTTCCCGTTCAATTTCGGACGTCTTTATAAACCGTCCTGTAATGACGGTGTTGCTGGCTCTTGCCGCGGCGTTTTTTGGGATATATTCCTATATGGCTATGCCGGTGAACGATTTGCCCGGAGTGGACTATCCAGTCATCCAAGTGAGCGTATCTTATCCAGGGGCGGATCCCACCATAATGGGTTCAAATGTGGCCTCCCCCTTGGAGCAGCAGTTTATGCAGATACCGGGCATAGAGATGATTACCAGCCGAAACAGTTTTGGTTCGTCGTCCATAATATTGCAATTCAGCTTAAGTAAAAATATAGACGCGGCCGCCACTGACGTGCAGAGCGCGATTCAGCGCGCCATGGGAAATCTGCCTTCAGACTTGCCTTCGCCTCCGTCTTTTACTAAGGACAATCCGAACGATTTGCCCATTTATATTATATCCGTGACTAGCAACGGAATGACTACCGGAGACTTGTACGACTACGCGTTTTCCCAGGTCGCTCAGCAACTGAACATGGTCGATGGAGTTTCGAAAGTGGATATATACGCCGCCCCTAAGGCTGTTCGTATAGAGGTAGACATTCCCAAACTTTACAATTTGGGCTTTACAACGACAAATTTGAAATACGCATTGGCCTCCTCCACAAATATGACTGGCGCAGGCAACCTAAACGGTCCTACTTCCCATTTTGTTCTTTTCCCGGAAACGCAGTTGTCTACGGCCGAGGATTACGAGAAAATCGTAATAGGGTTTAAGGACGGATCACCCATATACTTGCGCGATATAGCAAAGGCCATCAACGCAATCCAATTCGATACTTTAAACATAAACTTTTTCAATAGCGCCGTGCCTTCCGACAAATCGACGGCGCAAATTGCAATGGGCATAAGAAAGCGCGCCGACGGCAATGCAATAGCCACTGTCGCCGGAATAAAGAAAATGCTCAAAAAATTCAAGGAGGAGCTTCCTGAGTCCATAACAGTTTCGGAATTTTACGACCGTTCCGAACTTATTATCGCAAACATCAACGATGTAAAAGAGACTCTTTATATAGCTTTCGGGCTTGTTGTGTTGGTAATATTCCTGTTTTTAGGCAGAATTAGGGACACGGTAATTCCAACGGTGGCGTTGCTGTTTTCCATTTTGCTTACGTTTATTTTTATGAACGCCTTCGGATTTTCCATAAACAACTTGTCGCTGATGGGATTGACTATGGCCATAGGGTTTTTGGTTGACGACGCTATTGTTTTTTTGGAAAACACAGTTCGCAGAATGGAGGATTTTGGCGAGTCTCCGCGGGAGGCTACGTTCAAGTCTGCAAGCGAGATATCGTTTACCATTTTGAGTATGACTCTTTCGCTTGCGGCAGTGTTTATCCCGCTTGTGTTTATGGGGGGAATTACGGGGCGCGTATTTAAGGAGTTCTCTGTGACGATCATAGTTGCCACTCTAATGTCTGGATTGGTTAGCCTTACAATGACGCCGATGTTGTGTTCGCGCATTCTCCAAAAACGCACAAAAGACTATTCGGATAAAACTTTCGTTGAAAAATTCTCGCATAAGATTGAAGCTGCTTTTCTGCGTTTTTACAGCCCGACATTGTCTTGGATGCTTAAGCAAAATGTGTTTACCGCGCTGATATACGGAGCTTGCATATACGGAGTGGTTTATTTCGGTTCCGCGCTGCCTCAGATATTTTTCCCGATAGGCGACAGCAGCTTTATGCAGGGCGTGTTCATAACAAACACCAAGTCTTCGCCAAAGGAAGTAGGCATTTTGCAAGATGAGGTTGCGGAAATATTGAAAACGACAAAAGGCGTTAAAAACTTCGTGCTGGTTTCAGGAGTTTCTTCGTTTATCAATCAGAATATGGGATTTGGATTCGTGACTTTGCACGACAAGAAAACGCGCCCGCCAATCGAGGAAGTCGCAAACTCTATTAACCAGCGGGTCTCTATGATTCCCGGCGCGGTTTCGGCGTTTACTCCCCAGCCTACGCTTGAAATCTCAACGGGAGCTACAAGCAGCGAACAGGGAAAGTACGCCTTTGCAATGACGTCAATGAACCAGGACGATTTATACGAGGCTGCCCAAAATTTCTTTAAGGTGTTAAGTTCCCGCAGAGGCGTGTTCTTTTCAAACATTCAAACAGATTTGTATCTCGACAATCCGCAGATAACTTTAAAACCGTATAGGGATAAGGCTACTATGCTGGGGCTTTCGGCAAACAACTATTCCAATGTTTTCCGGGATGCCTACGCCAAATCTTTCTTTTATCTTATAAAATCGCCTTTCCAACAGTATTGGTCCATTATGGAGGCGGAGGAGGCTGACAGCGAATTTGAATCCGATTTGTTTAAATTGAACTTCACTCCAGATTCTACCATAACCGGCGGATATCCTGTTCGCACTGTGACCGGAGCTGGCGGAGATGAAAACCAGCCGTATAGCCTCTCAAGCCTGATTCCTTTCAGCTCCATATCGACTTCCGAAACAGTGCTGGCTCCGGTTTCAATAAACCACGTGAACAATTTTCCGTCTGTGACAATATATTTCGACTTGGTTGACGGAGTCGCAATTGGAGATGTGGTCAATTGGGTAAACGCCGTGGCAAAGGAGAATCTTCCGCGCAATGTGGAGGGATTTTTTGTCGGGGAGGCGGTATCTTTCAAAGAGACTATGAACAGTCTTATTATGTTGATGTTTGTGGCTTTCTTTGTGATGTACATAATCCTTGGAATATTGTACGAAAGCTATCTGCATCCGATAACGGTATTGTTGGCATTGCCTGTCGCGCTCGTTGGCGGACTTGGAAGTTTGTGGTTCTTTGACATGGAGCTTTCAATATATTCGGCAATAGGGTTGTTTATGCTGATGGGCATCGTTAAGAAAAACGGCATTATGATGATAGACTTTGCAATAATGCGAGAGGCATCCGGAATGTCGCCGCGCGACGCCGTCCACGAGGCTTGTATGGAGCGTTTCCGCCCGATTATAATGACGTCTCTTGCAGCATTGATGGGCATGGTTCCAATAGCATTCGGATGGGGCGAAGCCGACGCCGAAAGCCGCATCCCACTTGGCGTGGTTGTGGTTGGAGGGCTTGTGTTCTCTCAAATTATAACGCTTTATATCACTCCCGTGGTCTACCTCTGGTTCGACTGGCTGCAAACGAGAATACTTGATAAAATTCCGTTCTTTGCGCGCGGCACTATAAATTTCTCATCCGACGGAGACTAACAATTATGAAGAATAAGCTTTGCATATTGGCTACAATCTCATTCGCGGCGGTTCTTTGCGGATGCGTAAATGTGGATTCGGAAACCGCCCCCGCGCCCACAAGATATTGGAAGGCTCCCAAAAGCGCTATTCCGGATGAGATAATAGAGCCGGAACAAATAAAGACGGATAAGATTTTGAATAAGGAAGATGCAGGTTCTAATAAGGGCAATTCAGAAAGAGCGAAGCCGGCGTCCGCCTCGGAGAAAATGCTTGCGGGCATTCCTTTAGATCTGTCCGAACTTTTGGATATAGCGTTGGAAAACAATACCCAGACGCGGTCTTATTGGTTTCAGTCTAAAGCGTACGCTGCCGCTGTCGGTACAGCCCAGTCGTCGTATTACCCGCAGGTTTCCGTATCTATGGATGCTTATAGGGGCAAAACACATCCTAGCTTGGCATACTTTGGAAATCTCGCTGTGGGGTCATATTACGAGGCAGGATACGGGCCTTCAGCTCAAATAAATTGGCTTTTGTACGATTTCGGCAAGCGCGAGTCGCAAGTAAACTCTGCGCGCGAAGCTTTAAGAGCCGCGAATTTCGATTACAACCAAGTTATTCAAGACGTGGCTCTTTCTGTTAACGTGGCTTATTATTCATATTATGAAGCAGTCGGCGGCGTAAAGTCAGCCCAAATGAATATAGAGGACGCGAAAACCGCCTACGATTCAGCAAAGGCCCGCTTGGACGAGGGCGTAGGCAATAAACAAGACATGCTAAACGCTCTTGCAAATTTGCGGAACGCCGAATTTTCTTTAGAGACAGCCAAGGCATCGGTTGAAACAGCAAAAGCCAATTTGGCTAATGCTTTAGGTGTAAGGGTTAGCCAAACATTCAAAGTTTCCGACGAGGTAAAGATACCTGACTCTCCCCAGGCTTCCCAGAAAATAGACAATCTCATAGCATCTGCAATGCGTTCTAGGCAGACGCTTCTTGCGTCATACGCGCAGTTGAGAAAGACACAAAGCGATATTGAAACGGCGCGCCGCGATTTTCTGCCTCAAATAGGCGCGTCTGCTTCCGCCAGCTATGTTTCATATACGGCAAAGGAACGCGGCGATCAATACGCTTATCAAGGTGGACTTACTGCAAGTTGGAGTTTGTTCGAGGGTTTTGCGCGCAAGTACGAACTTATAAGCGCAAAAGCCAAGGAGCGCGCGCAGGCGCAAGCATTAAAGGCTGCGGAGATCCAAATAATTTCCGATGTATGGACTTACTACCATAACTACCAGAGCGCGTTAAAGCAGGTTGAAAGTTCGCAGGCTGCCATAGACGCGTCTCAAGAGGCTTTTAATGCCACAAAAGTCGGATATGAAAGCGGAGTAAATTCCATAACGGATTTCCTAAACGCCCAGTATAGATTGGCTCAAGCCAGACAGCAGAAAGTCTCTGCTCAGGCAGGACTTTGCAAGTCGATAGCCCAATTGGCGCACGCTACCGGAGCGCTAACCGCAACGGTAGCCCCCGAAGACATGCCGATTATTGGTGAAGATAAAAAAGGTCGGTAATGTAAATTTCTGCCTTGTAAATATAGAAAGGGCTCGTGAATGCGGTACAAAGTTTTATCGCATAGCTCCGATTTAACTTGATTAAAACATCGGCGTGGTAAAAATGCGCTGAATTATGTCGGAGAATCGGCAAAAAACATTTTTTTTAGGGGTATTGGTTGCGCTTAGCTTGGCGCATGGGCTAAACGATGCAATACAGTCGCTTATATCCGCGATATACCCGATGTTAAAGTCTAATTTGGCGCTTACGTACGGAGAAATAGGGCTTGTTGCTCTAATGTATCAAATTTCATCGTCGATAATGCAGCCGATTTTTGGATATCTTTTTGATAGGCGGCCGGCGGGTTGGTTTTTGCCTATGGGGTTATGCTGTACTATGGGCGGAATATTGCTTATAGCCTTTACTGAAAGTTTTGAGGGGTTGTTGTGCGCAGTTTTTGTTTCAGGAATTGGGTCGTCTATAATGCATCCCGAAGCCTCAAGGATAACATCGATTGCGGCGGGAAACAAAAAAGGGTTGGCACAGTCGATATTTCAGGTTGGCGGCACTTGCGGATTTGCGGCTGGCCCTCTTTTGGCTGCTCTATTTGTGCGGGAACAGCCTGCGGTGGCAAAATTTTCAATATTGGCGGTTGTCGCGATGTTCGTTTTGATTCCGGCATGCAGATGGTATTCTGAGCGAATAAGGATTGAAAAAACAATAGCTCAATCGCAAGGAGGCCCGGAAATTATCAGGGACGTGGGGCTCCCCGCAAAAACAATATGGATTACGATGTTTATTCTTATGTTTTTAGTGTTTTCAAAGAATTTTTACACCGTCAGCATATCTAATTATTACACCTTCTATTTGATGTCGAAATTTGGAGTATCAATGCAGGTTTCTCAGATTTTGCTTTTTGTATATTTATTTTCCGCGGCTTTGGGAACTTTGTTGGGGGGGCCTATAGGCGACAAGTATGGCAGGCGCATCGTAATATGGTGGTCTATACTTGGATCTGCTCCGTTTGCGCTTATAATGCCATATGCAAATTTTACTTGGACTGTAATTTTAAGCGCATTTATAGGATTTATAATATCGTCGGCATTTTCGGCAATTCTTGTTTACGCGCAAGAACTTTTACCGTTTAAAGTAGGGCTTGTTTCGGGGATTTTCTTCGGGTTTGCTTTCGGTATAGCTGGGGTGGCTTCGGCTATTCTTGGCGAGGTCGCAGACATATACGGAATAGAATTTGTGTATGTTTTATGCTCTTTTTTCCCTTTATTTGGCATAGTGGCATATTTCCTTCCCCGTGTTCGAACAATACAGGCTATGAAAAAAGATTCCCAGTAATGAAATTTATTGGGAACTTTAATGTATTCGATATGGGCCGTGTTTGCTGGGGTATGTCTTATTTAGTTTGCTGAGAATAATGCATCTTAATATTTAAGCCTATAGGCCGCTTTTGATTGTAGTCGGTTTATATTATTTAAGCCAAAAGGCTTGCC
>FR901598.1 GCA_000438015.1 Coraliomargarita sp. CAG:312
AGCGACTCGTCTTTTGCCGAGCTTCGCAAGCGCCTTCAAAACGTCTGCAAGCGCACGCTGAGAAAACAGGTTTTAAAGTACATAAAGTACACCAAGCGGCACGCCTACACACAAAAATTTGAATCCACCAAGGCGGAGGACTTGCTTTATAGCGAAGTTTCAGAATATCTGCGCCGCGAGACGCTCCAGGCCTTACCCAACAGCAGGCGCAAGCTCATGACCATGATATTGCGCAAACTTTTGGCGTCGTCGAGCTATGCGATTGCGGGCACTCTTGAAAGTTTGATAACCCGCCTCGAAGACATGCTCAATGCCGATTCCGCCCTATGCGGGGATATAAACATAGAGAACGACTTTGAGACGGCGGACGAATATCAAAATTTTGACGCCCTGCCCGAACCTTCCGATAGCGAAAGAGATGACGACGCGGACGGCGAAGGCGAATCGGAAGATGAAGATTTTGAGGGTTGCGAATCCCCTGCCCCACTTACAGCACAAGAGCGCAAGGCAATAGAGTCGGAAATTGCCGATTTAAAGATATACCTTTCACACGCGCTTGCAATTCGGGAAAATTCCAAGGGGAAGGCTTTGTTGATAGCCCTAAAAGAGGGATTTAAAATGGCAAAAAGCTTTGGAGCAGCGGAAAAGGCTGTTGTGTTTACTGAGTCGCGCCGCACGCAGCAGTATTTGTGCGAGCTCCTTTCGGCAAACGGGTATAAAGATAAAATAATGCT
>FR901599.1:0-918 GCA_000438015.1 Coraliomargarita sp. CAG:312
GACAAATACCCCGCTTTGCATTCAAACCAACCTTGTTTTACCGAATTTTAAACCCGTAAACGGAAAACAGAAGCATTATAAATACTATAAAAGACGCAACAGCATAAAAAGCTCCGCCCAAGCCAAAGGCATTAGACATCAACAGGCACGCGGCAAAAAATGCAACCAGCATAAGCGCTACTCTCATGACATAGTATGCGTTGCCGACATTTTCTTTGCCGCCTTCAAAGTTCTTAAAAATTAAATTGTCGAGAGAAAACCTTCCGCCACCCGAGATTACAAGAAATAGATACATCCCCAAAAAGACAGTAGGCAAGGCTTTGACTGCGCAAAACGGATCAAAAAAATGAAATTTTAAAGCCACTGCCATGTTTGTAAACAGCATAAACGCCGCAAATCTAGACTGAATGCCCAACACCAACATAGCCGAGCAAAATATCTGCTGGAATATGCAAATTATAAGGCTTGTTTCATGCCCGATTCCAATCGGATCCCCAAAAAAATTCGCTTTTAGCGTTTCATAGCGCTCTATTTTTCCCCATCCGTATGGAATCATCATAAGCCCTGCAAATATGCGCAGAAACGCCAAAGCAAAGTTCATAACGTCCGCATTCGCGGGTGTATTCTTAAAGAACCAGTCGAAAACTTTTTTCATGCCAGCTAAAACAGATTATTTCTATCCACATTTGTTCAATATTGTCGCGCTAAAAATCCCCCCGCGGCAAATTAAAAATTCCGCATAAAAACCCGTAGCAACGACAATCCTTATCCAATATTCAGAATGTATTGCGCGAATTTATGAAAATTGCCACTAAAAATGTGCGCATTAAAAAAAATTATATTTTCCATCCATGGGCGCGAAATACAACCTGATGCAATTCCAGACTTTTATGCCATAACAAAAAAGCGGGCGCATTG
>FR901599.1:943-4783 GCA_000438015.1 Coraliomargarita sp. CAG:312
CCGCAAAATACATGCACCAAATATCACGGCCGCTTTATTTTACCCCGATACCGCAACCGACGCAATTCATCTAGCATGCGCATTCTCCACCATAAACATCCGAGTCGGCAAAATCTACGCTTCTCTCTACCAAAGCTGAAACGTCCGGCCCGCGCGACATGAAGTTTTCGAAAGCTTTTTCAGGTGGAATTTCATTCCCTACCCTCAAAATTTTCTCCGCAAACTCGCGCCCTGTAGCAGAATTAAAGATTCCCTCGCGCTCAAACCGTGTGAATGCGTCGGCATCGAGAACCTCAGCCCACTTGTATGAATAATATCCCGCCGCATAGCCTACGCTGTCGCCGAACAAATGGGTAAAGCGCGGAAGGATAACCGGCGGAACGACGGAATATTTGTGCATATAGCCCTTGAGGACATCCAATGCGAGCCCGTTAATATCTTCTGCGGCGGCAAACTTTGCGGCCGACATATGCATTTCAAGGTCTATTTTTGCGAAAGACAACTGGCGCATTGCGGCATTTGCCCCCATAAATTTGAGGGATTTCTTAAACTTGGCGTATAAATCTTCGGGAATTTTCTCTCCTGTTTTCCAATGCCGGGCAAATAAGTCAAGCGCGGTTTTATCCCTGCACCAATTCTCCATAATTTGCGATGGGAGCTCTACAAAATCCCAAGCTACATTGCGCAAGCCAATCTCGCTGGAATCCATCGCAAAAAAATGAATTAAATGTCCAAATTCATGGAAGAGCGTTAGAACATCGTCATACGACAGCAATGCCGGCTTGCCGTCCAGCGGCTCCGACAGGTTTCCAGCTATTACCCCAAGAGCCGGTGTTTCAGCGTCGCGCGGCGACAATAGATTCATCCAAGCCCCTGCGCGCTTAGATTTCCTTGGGGTGAAATCCGTATAGAAATATCCCATTAAGCCGCCACTTTCCGACCTCATTTCAAACATCTCGACAGAACTATCCCACGCCAAGCAATCCAATTCAGACTTTGAAACCTTTATTCCAAACAGCCGCCTGCATATTTCAAACAATCCGTTTAAAACCGAATCCATGGGGAAATAATCGCGCAAGGATTCGGGATCAAAGTCATACTTGTTTTTGCGGAATTTTTCCGATACGTACGCTACCCGCCAAGGCGGAATCAATCCGTCGGAGTCGGCAAGGTTTTGCGACCGCGCAAAATTTAAAAGAGCTTTCCACTCGGCCTCAAACGGACGCTTAAATTTAGCGTGGAGATCCTCCACAAATTTCATAGCCGTCTTGCCGTCGCGCGCCATCCTGCGGCACAATACAACATCCGCAAAATTCGCTCGCGACAGGATCTCGGCCTTTTCCTGCCGCAAGCTAAGAATTTCCCTTATCAGATTCCAATTTGAAAATTCGCCGTCGGAAGCAAGCCGAGCCGAAGCCCGCCATAGGCGCTCACGCAATGCGTCGCTGTCCGCATACGTCATAAAAGGAACAAAGGACGGCTGCTCCAACGTAAACACCCAGCCGTCCAAATTTCGTTCTGCGGCTTTTTTTGCAGCCGTTTTTACAGCATTATCAGGAAGGCCAGACAATTCAGATTTATCTTTCAAATGCAGAAAAAACCTTTTTGTGTCGTCTAGAACATTTTCGGAAAATTTTTGGGTGGCTAGGGAAAGCCGCGTTTCTATTTGGCTTAAACGCTTTTTCTTGTCCGCTGACAATCCCGCACCGTTGAGCTCAAAATCCAATATAGTCTCGTCCAATAGCCTTCGCCCGCTTCCCTTCAAACTCAAAGCCTCGCCGGTTTTTGCATAATCCGCCACGCGTGCGTAAAGCCCGCTGTCGAGCGGTATTGACGAATAAAATTCGGAAACTAGCGGCATAGCAGCGTTTACGGCGCATCTTAACTCGTCTGTATCGGCGACGCTTTCCAAGTGGTTCAAGTACGTCCAAACTCTGTTTAAATCCATTGTAGCCCTGTCAAGAGCCCTAATTGTATTTTCATATGTCGGCGTTTTTTGTGATTTTATGGATTCTATGTTCGATTTCGCTGTGGAAATTGCCTCTTTTACATCGTCCAGCGCGCAATCGGCTTTCATTAAACCCCAATTTGGCGGACATTCTCTTTGAAGAAATGGATTTTTCATATTCGTAAATGAATATCGACTTTTAAATAAGTCAAGTAAAGCCGATTTAACCGCACTCCTCTGCGCCGTCCAAAATATCGGGGCGCAAAAATCCCGCACCTACGCTGAGACCGCAATATTAATTGCCTGTCACGGCAAAAAAATCTCCGCGCACAATAATGTTGATTTTGAAATATAAATCAAAAATACTGCAAATATGAAAAGTATAGCGGCCATACATAAAGAATACGGCAAACCAACAGACGTTTTACATCCGGAGACAATAGAAGTCCCCAATCCTAAAAAAGGGCAAGCCTTGGTTAAGCTCGAAAGAGCTGTTATAAATCCGTCAGACTTGGGAATGATAGGCGGTTCGTATGGAAGGCTTCGCCCGCTTCCGGCAATAGCGGGACGGGAAGGCATAGGCGAAGTAGTCGCTCTCGGGCCAGAAACCGAATACCCCAAAATTGGGACTAGAGTGCGCCTGCCCTCTGAACCGGGCGCATGGACGCAATTTCAGGTATGCCAAGCCGACGACCTAATGTCCGTACCGTCAGACATTCCTGAAGATATGTGCGCAATGTCGTTTATAAATCCTCCGACGGCCTATTGCATACTAAATCAATTTGAAGACTTAAAAGAGGGAGACTGGGTAATTCAAAACGGAGCAGGCAGCGCGGTAGGATACTTTATGATCCAAATGTGCGCAGCAAGAGGCATCAATACTGTAAATATGCTCCGCTCGGCAAGCGCGAAGAAATCGGCGCTCGAATCTATCGGAGCTACCATCGTAGTTGACGAAACTGATTTCAATCCGAAAGAAATAAAAGCCGCGACTGGCGGAAAGCTCAAGCTTGGGTTAAATCAGATAGGCGGAGAAAGCGTATCGAACATGATAAAAGCTATGGGAGATTCAGCAACGGTAGTGACGATAGGAGGCATGGTTTCGGACCCAATCCGCTTCCCTACCCGCTTTCTGATTTTTAACGACCTGCGGCTGCGCGGGTTCTGGTGGGATAATTTCCAGCGCACCCATTCAAAATCCGAAATAAAAAAAATATTCGACGCAGTATTTGACATGGAGAGATCAGGCATATTGAAAGCTCCCGTAGATTCGGTTTATCCGATGTCGGAGTTGTCAGGGGCCATAGCGCGCGCATGCACAAATTCGCGTTCCGGCAAGGTAATGTTAAAATTTTAGCCCAACTACCATTAAAACCATGAAAAAAACCGAAAAAAAAGACTTGGCAGGCTTGACCCAGCTGGGCGCAGCCTATAAAGGCAAAAAGGCAAAGCCTGTCAGAAAGCTAGAGACATTCCCAAATAAAAGCAGGGGGAGAAATTATGTAGTCCGCCTTGAGACCGACGAATTTACATGCCTTTGCCCCGCAACGGGCCAACCGGATTTCGCCAAAATTAGAATTTCATACATACCGCGTGATAAAATTGTGGAAAGCAAATCTCTAAAGCTTTACCTATGGTCTTTTAGAAACGAAGGCTGCTTTCACGAACATTTAACCAATATAATATTGGACGATCTTGTAAAAGCCCTCAATCCCGTATGGTGCAAAGTCGAGGGAGATTTTAATATACGTGGAGGCATCGGTATAAAAGTAGAGGCGCAAGAAGGTTCGCCAGATCCAAACATTGGGGAATAAAAAAAACGGGTGTAAATAATGCCATCACTCCAAAGAACAACCCGCATGGTTTTCACCGCGCTTTGCGCGGCTATACTG
>FR901599.1:4802-15130 GCA_000438015.1 Coraliomargarita sp. CAG:312
TATACTGTCGTTATCGGCAGCATCCTGCACAAGTTTTAGCCCAAATTCGGCACATGCAAACGCCGGATTCGACAATCTACTGGAAAGCGTCGTAAAAATCGACGTATGGGAGCGCTCTCAGGAAAACGGAGGCAACCACATTGTGCGTTCCGTGGGATCCGGAGTGATAATGAAGAATGACGGAACAATACTTACCAACGCCCATGTGGTAAATTCATATGCTTTTAAGATAATCGTCACGCTCCCGAATCTGGAACGCGTGCGGGCCCACTTTATAGGATGGGACCATTGGACCGACTTGGCTCTTATAAAGCTGGATGAAGAAGATCTTAAAGCGCGCTCCCTAAAGTTTAAAACCGCCCAATTCGGTGATTCCGACAAACTAAAGGCTGGAAACGTAGTGTACGCAGTGGGAACTCCGCACGGATTTGCGCGCACAGTGACGCGCGGAATCGTATCAAACACAAGCAGATTCTTCGAGGGCACAATCTTGGACAGCGGGTATGAAACCGGTAATTTCAATACGTGGATTCAAACCGATGCCGCAATAAATCCGGGCAATAGCGGAGGCCCGCTAGTGACGCCGGACGGGAAAGTCGTTGGAATAAATACGCGGGCGTACACAAATTCAAATAATCTAGGATTTTCAGTTCCGTCAAATGTGGCAAAGAAAATCATGGAAGGGCTGTCAAAAGACAAAACAATTGTAAGAAGTTATATTGGCATCTCGCCTGCCCCGCTCCAAGACATGGAAAAATTCTTCGATGTCGACATGAATAAAGGAATGTTGGTTCGAAACGTCGACAAGGGATCTCCGGCTGCAAACGCCGGAATTTTACCAGGAGACATTGTGTTAAGCATAAACGGAACAGATGTAGACGGAAGATTTCCAGAACAGCTGCCTGCAATAATGAATATGCTGTCAGAAATAGAAATCGGCAAGCAAATAGAGCTTTTAATATCGCGTAACTCTAAGGTTTTTACAAAAAAATTGACATGCGAAAAGCTTGAAAGCAGAGTTGGGCTGGAATACACGCTGGATAAATGGGGAGTGGGAATGCGGGAAATAACAAAGGTCTTTGCGAGAGAGGCAAAGATAGACGCAGATTCAAACCTAATGGTCATAGGCGTCCGCGACGGATACCCCTTCGGAATGGCGAAGATTGAGCGCGGAGACATAATAACGGCGATAAACCGTAAAAAAATATCCAATACCCAAGAGCTGAAATCCGCATATGAGGAATATTTGAAGAATCCTAAAAAGACGCTTGTAGAGGTAAACCGAGACGGCGTAATATCTTTTCACATGCTGCCGGAATTAAAAAACTAACCGGCTAAAATATCCGGCGAATTAGTTTGAATTTTTCAGATATTTTGGTTTCTATGTCTGCATGAGCAGAACATTACCACATTCATTATTTTTCCGCGCGCTTGCGGTTGCCACCGCAACGGCGGCATTGTCCCCATTGGCCCACTCCAGAATAGGAGAGGCTAAAAATGCAATAGAATCTCGCCTAAACTCAAAAGTAAACGGAGCCTATCAATACTCGGCCATAGAGGACAAAATGCGCGAAGTAATGGAGCTGCCTTATAAAAAAATGTTTGTAATCTTTCCGTCAGATGTTCAAACATCGTTTTATTTTAAGCGCGCCGAAGCCACGCAAAGCGTAAACGCCGACACAATCCAGCAGCACGACCTCTTCGGATGGGAATTAAATTTAATTACCCAAGACAATAAATCCGTGCTAGAGTTTTATAGGCGGCATGGAGATCCCATGACAGTTGAAGAACTCAAAGGATTGATGAATTCAATAGCTTCAATGCGCGACGGCGCATATTGGAAGAAAAACGAGTACGTGCCTGTATCGCAGCAATGGGAGATAGGCGTTAAGAACGGGAAAATCGTACAAATGCTCAGGGATAAAGACGGGAAACTAACTCCAGCAGGAGAATTGAAAGACCTTGATGAAATTCTTCCGATGAGCAATACGCGTTTCATATATATAGACGTCCCCCCCGCGGTTCAGTCGCTAGTAAACTATAACCAGTCAATTCCTTTCAAATATATGGAACAGGAACAACGGGCGGCTTATGAAAAGTACCGCAACTACGTTGAGAAGCAGTCTGCGTATAGCGCAGCTAAAACAGCAGCCCCATCAAAGAGGAACTCAGCAAAAAAAGGCGACCAAAAAATTACTGTAAAACGCGTAAATCCTGCCGACGCTTATACGTTTAGGGGCATTGAAAGCACTTTTTGCGATATAGAATCAAGCCTAAAAGACGGCAACAAATTGTCCATAATAAAGTATTCCCTCCCGGATGTTCTATTTGGGGGGAAACCGATTGCAAAAATAGAAAAAGAAGTGCGTTTGACTGAAAATATTCCGCAGCAGCCCGACACGGCTTTTGGATACGATTACGAACTCTCTGATGGATCGGTAAGAGCAAAACTCTTCCGCAATGCCGTGCTATTTTTTGACGCCGGATTCGACAGGCAAATGCGCAACTACATGGAATCCCTCTACAAAGAGCAGCAAGCCGAACGCGAAAAAGAAGCCAAGACAAGCTTAAATCTATTTTAAGGCATCGCCAAACGGGCAATCCTATGCAATTATAAAATCTTCCGCGCAAAACGGCGGAAGATTTTTATTTGAATCGGCGGCAATAAACGCCGCGTATTACTTGACTGACCCAAGTTATAATAATAACTTCTCTGGCTTATTTTATGAAAACATTGCAAAAAATAAGCTCTTTTCTATCCGGACAAACAGCTCTATTCGTTATTGCTGCAGCGGGACTGGCGTTCTTCCATCCCACGCTTTTCCTATGGGTTAAAGGCGACGTCCAAACGGCTATTTTAGGGTTTATTATGCTTACTATGGGAATGACGCTTTCGGCAAAAGACTTTGAGATTCTGGCGAAACATCCCGTCGATATTTTTATTGGAGCATGCGCCCAATATACTCTAATGCCGCTATTGGCCTTTGGGCTCGTGCATTTTTTCAATCTTCCCAAAGGCATTGCAGTTGGCCTGCTCCTTGTTGGAACGTGTCCGGGGGGAGTTTCCAGCAATATCATGAGCTATCTGGCAAAAGGAGATGTCGCGCTGAGCGTCGGAATGACAACGGCAAGCACTCTTTTGGCGCCGCTTATGACGCCAATGCTGATGCTTTGGCTAAGCGGGGAAATTGTTGAAATCGACGCGGCGGGAATGTTTAAAAGCATTCTTATTGTGACAATCCTGCCGGTTTTAGGAGGCGCGTTAATGAATTTATTTTTCGGGAAAAATCCGTCGTACCTTGAAGCTATGAAAGCAATGCCCGCTTTCAGCGTTGCCGGACTTGCCCTCATAGTAGCCGGTGTGACCGCATACCACGGACAACATTTTCTCACGTCAGGGGTCGCGATAGTATTAGCCATAGCATTGCACAACGCTTTGGGATATTTGACAGGATATATGGTGGGAATTGCAACGCGCATGGATAAAGCCCAAAGGCGAACAATATCAATAGAAGTCGGATGCCAAAATGCCGGGCTAGGCACAAATTTAGCCTCAACCCATTTCCAAGCCCTTCCCGAAGCCGCTCTTGCTACTGCAGTGGCCTGCGTTTACCACAGCATAAGCGGAACAATATTGGCAAATATATTTTCCATGTGCGACTCAATTAAGTTAAGAAAACAATCGCGCGCAGAAATCGCTTCGGAAAATGCGGAAGATCCAGAACTTGAAAATTGAGCCTCCATACTAGGCTATTTGGATGACAGTCTTCTATCAAAGTCGGATTTTGATATTCCTGTAATCTTCTCAAAGATGGCATAATCAAAATTTGGCAACTCTATTGCCTTTCTGATTTCTTCAACGGGTTCCGTCTCAAATCTCTCTTTATAGTCGGGAAAATTTAGCCATTTAGGCAAAACTATCCTGCTTTGCGGCAAATCGGTTGGCTTATTGAACATATACGCGCATTGTTTAAGGGTATTAAAATAGCCCACGTTATAATCTCCTACATTCCAGGACCCAACATTTCTGTTTCCCTTGTTAAAACTGCCGCTATTGGCATTGCCTATATTGCGGGTGCCGCTATTAAAACTCCCTATGTTTCCGTTGCCGGTGTTTGAATGTCCGCGGTTATCGCACCCCACGTTTCCGCTGCCCCTGTTGCGGTCGCCAACATTGTCAATGCCTTCGTTTGAATCTCCAGTATTAAAATCCCCGGCGTTTAAATTTCCTGTATTTCGGCTGCCAGTATTGAAGTCTCCGGTATTGCAATTGCCTGTATTGCCAGTTCCCGTATTTAAATGTCCAGTATTGGAAGCACTCCCTGAAGAATCCGCAACACTTTTAGAGAGAATATCCGTGACGTCGCGCAACAGGCGCATACGCGAACAGCATATCTGCTTTTCAACTCCGCATGCGTCTGCACCGACAATCCCTTCGCATTCGACCTCAAATATTCTGTCTCCGGGCTTATACCACATATTCCAGTGCCTGCTTGCATAATATCCGTCTTTGGAAATGCGAGCTCCTTTAATTTCCGGCAGCCACTTTCCAAAAGACGAACTTGTCGGAAGATATGCCGAATAGTCGAATGAAGTTGACGGCGACTTAAAATCGCCGCTTAAAACTTTATAATATTTATTTGAATTTTCCATTAGCGGGAACCGCGCTCGACAATTTTTATTATTTTTCTATTTCCCCCCTTGTTTGATGCGCTTTTGGAGCTTTTAGCCAAAGACGCCGTGGTTTTTGAGGAATTTGAGGACGCATTTGAAGTCTTTTCAGACTTTGCTGCGGAATTTTCGCGTTTGCCATCGTTTGATGTGTTTGCGCTGTTGCCTGATGGCGGCTTGGCAACAGACGATCCGGATTGCGAATTTGAGGAGTTTTTGTCTTTTGACTGCGAGGAAGAATCCTCGGAATCTTCAGCGTAATATCCGCACAAGTAATATTCTCCGCTGCCGCGCTTTATTGTGACTTCAATTTTCAAGAGAGCCGGCTGGCACCCAACATGTTTTGACGGAACTTCGCTGGCGCCTCTATTAAGAGCTTCAGTTGAATTTTTTATCCATACAATGCCATCCTCTATGCTTCCAATTTTTCCTCTTATGGCGTCGTACAAGGCAGGGTCATAAGTTTTGCCGTCTATTACGAGCAGCATATTTAAAACCTGCGGAGAGGCAGAATTTAAATTTACTTTGTCGAAATCTTCAGCCGAAACTATCTCTGAAAAAGCCTTGTAATATTCGTTTGGAAATCCGTTTTCGTCAAAGAAGTAATCCCGCACGTTTTTAATATATTTTAGCTCGCTTAAGTTTCTTATTGCCCTGTTTGGCGGAAACGCCTCATCGTCGTCATAATCATCCCTCTCGGCTCCGTTTAGCCTCGCGCTGTCGTCGGAATCGCTCCAGTCCAATATGCATTCCGCGAGAGTCTGGGCTATGGATGTTGAAAACTGCATTTCCTCAAATATTGATACCAATTCTTCTGAAGTCAGCTTTGAAAGGGGAATTTTTGAGCTCTCATCTGTAATTTTGACCTGCATTTCGCCACCCCTTGGAAGTTCTACCCTGCCGTCGGCAAGCGGATATTCCCACCCTTGGGAGGCGGCGTATATTCCGCCGTCTATTTCGTAATATTCCTCCAAAACAGCAACGGCAGCGTTGAGGGCGCTATATGCATCCATCCGCAAGCTTCTTTCATACGCCGACGACGCGCGCGGTTTGAGTTCCGCTACGGAATACTCGATTAAATAAACTGAAAGAATCGACGCTATGAAAACGATTCCAAGCACAAACGCCAACGCGCTCGCCCGCCTATGTCCGCAAATCTTCATTTTGTAAGTTGAAAATCCACCATGCTTTCCAGGCAGATAAGCCTTTCTATTATTTCTTCCCCATTTTGGAATACAAGTTTTATATAAGTAGGCATGAGGCTAGAAGAAGCGGCGCTAGTGCGGATTTCGTTCTCCTCCTCCCATCCTGAAGTATCATCGTAATAGAAGTACGACATTGAAACTACCCAAGGCGAAATTTGGGTGCGGTAAATCGCCGGATCAGAATTTCTGTCCTCCGAAACCACAAAGCGCCAGACAATCCATAATCCGTCATCGTCAAGCTCCAGGAAGCAAATTTTGTCCGGAGAGAATTTAAACGGCGAAACATATATGGGATGTTCGTAATTAGCGCTAAAACAAAGGTAGTAATCGCCGAGAGAAGTCTCAGGATCGTGCGCCAAATAGATTGTTTTGGCGGAATTATTTGCGAGAGTTTCGCCTATTTCAGAAGTCTGAACGGCAGAGGAGTTCATAAAGCTAGACCGCAGAAATTTTTCGACACCGTCGGCGTGAGAGCGCAAGCTCCAGCCACGCTCAAAATATTCGACGACATTCACCATATCGAACATCATCGCGCAGCATCCAAAAAGTATTACCGCCGATATTGCAGTTGCCAGCACAACCTCCACAAGCGTGAACGCTCCGGAAGATGAACTTGCATTAGCTGCGCGGCGCAGCTTATTTTTTGGGAAGACTAAGCTCCCACGAGCCGTATTCATCATCTTCTGCCTCCCTTATTTCTTTTGCTTTGCGCAAGCGTTCATCTTCCAAAAAATCCGTGCGGTCGTCAAGCAAGGTTTCGCGGTCGTTGGAATTCTCGTACCACTTTGGGCGGATAACTAAAACGGCGTCTTCTATGTCGTCCTGCGATTCAGATTCTATTCTTATTTTTAATTCAAACAAGTCTATAATCTGGGTTGGGAAACACTCGCCGTAAACCCTGCAAGTCGAGCCGTCCAAAGAATCAACTTCTATGCCGTCGTCGAGAGCATCGTAATCGTCTACATCCAAAATGGCGGAAACCGCGCGCTCTATTGTAGCGTCGGAAATTCCATCCTTATCCTGCATGTCGAGAGGATATAGGCAATTATAACAAATTTGGCCTATCGCAAACGCGGCGAAAGAAAAAAGCGCCAATGCCAATACGCACTCCACCAAAGAAAAGCCCTTCTTCTGACGATGCGTAGAATTGGCGCGCAAAAAAAGAAAGCTACCTTTCATTTTCATCCCCTTTTGGAGCCGCGCAAAACGGGTCCATTTCAAACGACACCGCGTCTTCGTCGCCTACGACTACATGAATCCTAGAAGGAGTCATTGTGGAATCCGGATAAAAGCGCAACTCTTCTATATTAGGATCGGAAAAATTTACGCCCCCGCGGTCAATTAGCTCGGGATAGACAACTTCGAACACTACTTCGACTTCATTTGGGAAATCGTCCCAATCGATTTCCTCTCCCTTTTTTTCGGCCTCAGCAACAGCCCTTTCGAGTTTTTTTTCCAAATATATATGCGCTATTGGAACTGCAGTTTCAGAGTCGGAAATGAGAAAAAAACCTCGCCTATCGTAAAAAAGCGAGACCTCCCTGCCCCTTTCTATCGCCTCAAAGCGCGCGCGCTTTATCGCCGAAAGAGCCACGCGGTCGGGCGGGCGCGATTCCAAAGCGTCGGCATTCAACATTCCGGCTCCTGAAATGAGCCCACCCAAAAGACCGATCAGCGCAATGGCTAAAAGAATCTCGGCCAAAGTAAATGCGCTGTGAGAAGTGCGCGGCATTACTACCAATTGCCAATGTCGTCTTCCGTTTCGTTTTGTCCGTCAGGCCCCATAGACCATACATCGTAGCCGTCCTTGCTCTTCTGCGCCGGATACCTGTATTGATATGGGTTGCCCCATGGATCTAACGGCAAGCTGCGCACATACGGACCTTTCCATCGATCCCCTGCAGATTCGGGGGCATTGAGAAGAGCGTTTAGCCCCTCCTCGGTGGAAGGATATTTCCCGATTGCAAGCTTATAGGACATAAGCGGAGTCGCCAATGAATTGTTTACAAAAGACTCCGTTATTTTCTCCTGGGAACTCGTCATAGTCTTATCGACGTTTATCACTACAATAAACGCTAAAAGAGAAATCATTGCTATTGCAAGCAGAACCTCCATCAGAGTAAAAGCTCTGCGCGCGCTTCTATTGGCGCCGACGTCCAATTTCGAATTTGCCTTCATTTAATTTTCCTTTTTAACTGCTATTAATATAAACGCCTTAAACCGGATTAAGTTTCCTATAAAAGCTAATTCTGCTTTATTTCCTCTATCGCGCAAGCAACATCGTACTTAAACGGAGGAGTGCGAAGCTTTAAAGAGGCGTTGGCGTCGCTCTTTATCACGCCGACGGCTATTTTATCCGCAGCGCGGGTATCCCACCATGTCACGCGGTACGAGGTGTCTGCCTTCATTTGAACGGAATACTCAAAAGGCTTGAGATCTGGAATATTGCGTTCGTATAGCTTATATTTTGCAAAGCTTGCAGTATCAGTGGCGGCTCTTTTAAACCAAATAAACGTTGATCCAGTTAGTTTATCGCGCATAGCAAAAGGCTTTACGCTCGCAATTCCCATATTGGAGCCTACTCCGTCCAGCCTGATGTTTGCCACTTCCATAGACGCATTTCCGTCGGAAACAAGCTGTATGTTTACCTTTTGATTGCCGCGCTCAAGCGGTATTTTTACTACCTTGTTCAAATATGCTCGGGCAATTCCGCCTTCTTTCCTGATTTTTTTGATTCCTTCGGACGAAATTTTTTCAGGTTTTATAGGATCGTCGTTCAGCATCATTTGAAGCTCAAAATTGTCCTCTTGGGGAATGCTTACAATTTCAAACGAGAGCGCGCACTTGTCGTTTGGTATTCCGTTTACTTCGATTGCAATTATAGCCTCTTTTCTCCAGATTCTTGGAAGCGTGTTTTTCAATATAGTGCCGTCCGGCTCCATAATGAGCTCAGCCGTATCGTTGGATGATTCCCTTGAAACAATGGTATCGCCAAAAGCCGGCTGCGTTATCACGCTGTTGCCGTCCGCTTTAGGCGCTGACAGAACCGCAACATCGTGAAGGGTTAAAAGCTCCAAATCAGCGGAAGCCAAATTAAAGTTCTTCTCAAATGCCGAAACGTTTCTTATTGCGTTAAATTCTGCGTCGGACGCGGCTTTGTTATGTTCGCCAAGGTTAGACAGAGGCAATAGCGGCGAAGGCGTAAACAATCCAGCCCAATAAGTATTGTGCATAAGAATAAAAGACGGCTCGGGCAGAACTAATGCGCCGGCAGTGTTTCCGAATTTGGACACAGCAACGGCTTTCTTGTATTTCTTTGAGAAAAATTTATTGTGCGAATTTACCGACAAAGCAAAATCTTTGACGTCAAATATATCGAAAGCCAAAACATCGCAGCTGTCACCAGACCAAATAAATTCCATTTCGCTTGAAGTTCCCGCGGAAAGCAGTATAGGGTGCCCAGATGTATCGGCGTCGCGAAGCGTTACATTGGCGTTTGAAAGCCACATCATGCGAGCGTCCAAATCCTCGATATCCATACGGTCGATTCCGTCGATTACCTGCCACATAAGCAGGTCTTCCCTGCAGCCGAAACGCAAAGCGCAATACTGCAAAAGAGTATTGAACTTTTGTTGAGCCTTTAAATTTTTAAAGAAATCAGACGCGGAAGGAGCAAGTCCGCTTTTTGCGAAATATGAGCGTTGGTATGCTGATTCCGAAAAAGAAAGAGGGCTTGCGAAACATAAAATAGTCTTAATTCCGAGATTATTAGCCGCATCCATAAGTTCTTCCACCTTATTAAATGCTGCAACATTTATCCATCCTGCTTTAGCTGTATCGGAATCTTCGGCGACAAAAGCCGTGCACGGTGCCTCTATAGATATTCTTATCGTATTTCCGCCAGATTTTGAAAGGCGCTCCAATAGGGCTTTTTGTGAATTTATATCCAGCTGTATCGGAAAATCTCCGCCAATGGCGCGCATTTTTTCACCGGCCTTGTTTTCAAAATGTGAAAAGCCTTTTTTATTTATATTGAATATTTTCGACGGGCCGCCGTCGGCAACGTTAAAGTCATATTCCAGCGAGAAATAATTCTTATTTTTTGCGCGAACGTTTATGGTATATTTGTACTTGCCGGCTTTGGGCAGCCTATACGACAATTTCCAAGTGGATTTTTCCGAGTTTCCTTTTTCAAAGAACAGCGGGGCATTTACGCTTATCCCGTTGGATTCTCCGTTCATGTACATTTCGACCATAATGTCTTTGGATTCAAACGGATTTTCGAACGGGACGTTTAAATCGACATAACCGGTAATCAAGCCTCCCGCCTTAAGATTGTCAGTGTTTATGCCTATTGACAAGAAATGGCTGTCTTGAACGGGAGCCGGGGGTTCGGCAACTTTTTCCTCCACTACCGGCTTGGGTTCTTCAACCTTTGGAGCTTCTGCTTTT
>FR901599.1:15165-20862 GCA_000438015.1 Coraliomargarita sp. CAG:312
GCCGCCTGGACTTGTTCTTCTGCGGTTTCTTTTTCCTGTTTTTCCTGTTTTCCGCAAGCAGCTACGCCAAAAACAACGGCGACTGCAATGAATTTGTAAAATATATTCATTTTTGACATAATTTTTTCTAGGATGATGGGGGTTAAAAAATTTTCTTTAGAGGCTTTCTAAACGGTAGCAAACCTCGTCTATCAAAAAATCCGGAGTGGAAGCGCCCGCGGTGACGCCGACAACTTCATACTTCTTGATTTCGTCGAGATTTAATTCTTTTATTGTTTCAATATGGAAACACGGCAATCCTGTGCGGTTTGCCATTATGGCAAGTTTTACAGTATTTGCGGAATGTTTTCCGCCTATTACGACAATTGCCTGGGCGCCTTTTTCAGCCAGAGTTTTAACGTCTTTTTGGCGCTCTTTTGTAGCTCCGCAAATGGTGTCTATCACTTTTGTGTTGGGAAATCGTTTTTTAAAGTAGTCGGAAATTTCCCTATAATCGTCGGTGAACATAGTCGACTGGGACACCATGCAAATATCCCCCGTTATATCGGGGAGGGCGTCTATGTCTTCGCGTGTTTTTACAACATATCCCTTTTTGCCGGCATAGCCAAGCAGCCCTATAACCTCCGGATGATCCGGATCTCCGACTATCACGGATGTATAGCCTTTATTTGCGTGCATTTTTATTATGCCCGCAATTTTGCCAACGTCCGGACAGGTCGCATCTTTATACCGCAATCCCAAACTGCGCAAATATTCGCGGCGTTCCGGAGACACTCCGTGGGCGCGAAAAACCAATACGGAGTTTTCCTTGGTCTTTTGGTCTATTTCGGAATCAATATGGCCTTCGCTTTTGTAGTCGCCTATTTCCAAGATGCCTTTGTTGGTCAAGCGCTCCATCATCTGCCGGTTATGAATCAGCGGGCCGTCGGTATAAACCCTGCACTTTCCGCCTTCGGTGCAAGTGGTTGCTATGTCGATGGCCCTCTCAACTCCGAAGCAGAATCCAGCGCTTTTTGCTCTTATCACTTTCATCGTAAAATTCAGGTAAAAAATTGGATTTGGGAAAATCAAATCCGCCAGCTTGCCAATGGCAACACTTTTCTTTTACAATCTCTTATTTTGATTTCAAAAAATATCCGCGCTGCTTTTCGGAGATATCCATGCCTGCGCGTTCCATAACCGCCATCATATCCTCCCAAACCAGGCGTTTCATAGCCGCCGAAGCGTATTGGAGAAGAAAAGACGGATGGTAAGTTACCATCAAGTCCCTGCCTTCAAAAGAATGCCAATGCCCGCGGATTTTTCCCATCCTCCGCGATGGGTCAAAGCCCAAAAGCCCGTTTACGGCAGTCATTCCCAGCGCCACGACTATCTGCGGATTAACAATCTCTATTTGAGCCTTCAAATAAGGCAGGCAATAGCGCATTTCCTCCTCCGTGGGCGGCCTGTTGCCCTTGGGAACTTCCGGGCGCCAGTTCATTATGTTGCCGATGTATACATCCGAACGCGAAAGCCCCATCGCGGCGATAATTTTAGTAAGCAATTGCCCCGCCTTGCCCACAAATGGCTCGCCCTGAATTTCTTCGTCGGCTCCTGGGGCTTCGCCGCAAAAGAATATTTTTGCATTCAAATTTCCCACTCCAAAAACTATTTTTTTCCCAGGCTTTACATGTTGCGCGCATACCTTGTCGCCTAGAACTATCTCGCGCAAGGCGTTCCAACGCTCCGTCTTGCCTGCGTCTGGAAGATTAAATGCTTGGGGTTCTGGAATAGGCGCGACGCCGGAAAAATTTTGCTTTACCGTTATTTTTTCGCCCCGCGCGGATTTTTCCTTGTTGGGTTTCATTATAGATTCAGATAGGTCCGTATTAGATAGAAATTTGACTTCCTCCACATCGTCCACGAAATTTTTTTCCGCGTCACTGCGCAATACGCCGGGCGAACGCCCCGCCTTTGCAGAAGAAACGGAAACCGAAGACGCCATCCGCCTTAATATCGCAACCGATTCGTCGTCGAGAGGCACGCTGTCGTTTCCCTCAGCGGCAAGGCGGCGCAACTGATCTTCAATGGTTTCAAGGAACTCTCTCATAGCCCGATTCCCAAAATTTTGTTGGCAGCAGAAATTATTTTTTCAATGTCCGCAAGCCTTCCTCTGCCCTCCATGCCGCATGCGAGCATTCCTTCCTCGGGATCGACAAACTCCACGCCCGCGCTTCTGAGGGTTTCAATGTTTCTGCGGACTATCGCATTGCCGTACATTTTGCAATTCATTGCCGGCGCTATCAAAACCGGCGCGCTGGAAGCAAAAAAAACAGTTGTAAGCATGTCATGGGCGATTCCCGATGCGAAACATCCAATCACGTTAGCCGTAGCGGGGGCGACAAGAAGCAAATCCGCGGACTCCGCAAGCGATATATGTTCGGGATGCCAATCCTCCACATCCTCCCACATCGAAGTATAGACTTTGTTTTTTGAAAGCGTTTGAAATATGCGCGCCGACATAAGCCTGCACGCGTTCCTGGTCATAATAACTTTGACATTCGCGCCAGACTTAACCAGGCGCGAAGTTAAATCTGCGGCTTTGTATATGGCTATGGAGCTGGCGATTCCAAGCACAATCGTCTTTCCTTTCAAATTGTCAAAATTTTCATTTTGCATAAAAAAAATTTTTACAAATACGCCAAAAAGTGCAAGCTGATTTCTATGGCAGGTTTTAGGGCATATTGCGATTTTACATCCGGGACCAACTTCATCTCCCTAAAAAACGGCGCAGGCAAGCTTGAGCTTTCGCCTGAGGAAAGCCGCCATTTATGCGGCTCGCTTAGGGCTGTGAAAACCGACGCGGTGGAGGCGTTTGATTTGGACGGAAATATTTTCGCATGCGAGATTTCTGAAGCCTCGCAAAAACGCGCCGTATTGAATATTTTGTCCAAAGTAGAGAGGGCAAAATCCGACTCCCAAATATATATAGCGCAATGCCTTCCAAAATCTAAAGCCTTTGAAGAAATAATCCGCCAAAGCGTGGAAGTCGGCGCGGCAGGCATAATTCCGCTATTGTCGGAGCACACTCTTGTGAGATTTTCTGATAATATCGACGCTGAAAAAAAATTAAAAAAGTGGCGCGTCCATATAATAGAAGCCGTCAAGCAGTCGGCAAACTTCTCGAGCTTTGAACTGCCCCCTCCCCAAGGCTTTAAAGATTTCTTAGCCGATTCGGGAAAATTCGATATTTTAATTGATGCAAGCCTTAGGCAAAACTCCAAACCCATATTGGAAACGCTTTCAGAAGCTTCAAAACATCTAATCCGCCCTTTCAAAGCCTGCATATTAATAGGCCCGGAGGGAGATTTAACCGAATCAGAGTACGACGCTGCGGAATCTGCAGGATTCAAGCCCGTGACACTCGGCGGCAATGTCATGAAATGCGATACGGCAGCCTTGTGCGCGCTTTCGTGCGCGGTGAATTTTTTCATGGTAAAATAAAAAAAACGGCACTTTTCCCGCCTAAGAATGTCTATTTACGGCGGTGGAAAAATTGCGGAAACATTTGGAAATAATATTTGCGGCTCTTAGCGTTGTATTCGCGTTTATAGCCGCATTGAAATATTTCTTATCCCCTGGCGTGCAAAGCGAAGCCGCACCAGGATATTCCCAGAAATCAAAACAGCTCCAATGGGGATCACAACTGATTTCAGAAGCCCGAAAAACATCAAAATTGATTTTTTTCGAAACCGGCGCTGGAAACAAATCCGAATCTACCCATGAAATAACCCCGTTCTTAAAAAAATCGACAAAAACAGGCCGCATTCTGGAAAATTGCTATTTGACCGCAAAGCTTGACGGCAACTTATGGCCGGCGGATTACGCGGTATTGGAAAATCTTCTGTCTTCAAACGCCGGCAGAAAGCTGCCGCTCAAGACCGGAATATTGTCGCCGAGAATGCGCCCTATATATCTCGATTCGGAAATTGTAATAAAAGATACGCCGACACATCCATCCATAGCCACAATATTGATTGCCGCGGCAAACGAATATTATAGAAATAAGGACAAAATACTGGAATCCGCAAGGAACTCTGTCAGCCTTATTTACAATCCTCAAGACTTTAAGTCCATAACCATAGAATCTCCGTATATCCCGCGGATGAGCTTCCTGAATGCTGAAAGCCTAGCATTAATGGCGTTTTTTATAAACCCCAAAAACTCCGAAGCTCCCGCCGCGGTAATCACGGAAAATGCGAGGCTCGCAATGCGCATATATACCACCGACATGCGCCAATTGTCCGCAAAACGCGCCTCTGAATTGGCGGCGCGAACAATGTTGCAAAGGTTGAAAAATCCCGAAATTTCGCTTACCGAAAAACTCCTTATAATGCGCGGCATTTCGGAATACTATTTTGTAAAAAGTGACAGTGAAATAATCGGGGAAGTCTCGCAATTTTCAGATTTTCTAATAGAGAACCAATCTCCCGAAGGATTCATAGTCTTAAACGGCAAGTCAACCGTCCGCCACAACGCGCTTGCGGCTGGAGTATTGGCGCGCGCATACGCAATTACTGGCGATAAAAAATACGCCGATTCCGCAAGAAAATGCGCCGACAGGCTCGCAGAGCTGCAAGAGCCATTTGGGGAAATGCCAGCGGTTGCGGATAATTCGGCATCTTCGCAATCTTCGTCGATTGAATACGCCCTTACCGTCCAAGCATTCTGCGATATGCACTATTTCACTGGAGATGAAAAATATATAAATTATGCAAAGCGGACTATCGATGAATGGAACGACTTTTACATGACGCCGCTTGGGTTGTGGTCTATAAACTCCGAGAATTCTCTTCTTAGCAACTATGCCCGCCCCGTATTTTTGGAGGACAACCTATGCCCGTCATATATAGGCACCGCCGCGCAGACAATAGCGTATATAAAAAATCACGACCCAAATTTCAGGCTTCCAAACGAACAAAAAATAAGGCGCATGGCAGCTTCAGCATTTACATTTTCTCCATTTTCACGCATTTCAAACGCATCGTACAAATTGTCGTTTTTTGTTTTCGGCAATGTGCCTGCATCGCGATCAAAAGCGCCAGAAACACCAACCGGCAACGAGACCGAATCCGTCGAACCTGAAGAAGGGAAGCAGGATATCCGGGCAAGCCTTATAAAATTTAATATCCCAACATTCTGACGCGGCGCTGTTTTCTCGGGATGGAAACAGTGATTGTGGTTCCTTCGCCTTTTGCGCTTTTTACGTCGATTTTTCCGTCGTGCGCGCGAACTATGGCCTGGATAATTGTCATTCCCAAACCGTGTCCGTCGGGTTTTGTAGTATAATGCGGCTGAAAGAGATTGGATATGCCCTCTTCGTCCATTCCGCAGCCGGTGTCAGAAAATTCCAATTTTACGAAATCGTCGTCGCTTGTGGCGGATATCGAAAGGCGCCCGCCATCGCTCATAGCCTCTATGGCATTTTTCAATATATTGAAATAAAGCTGTTTTAGCAGATTTTCGTCGCCGCATACAGTTGGAAGCGCAGTGTCGGTATTCACTAAAACCGTTATATTCAAGTTTAGCAACTCTCCATTTAAGACCTTTAAAGTTTCCGCCAGTGGCTTTAGAGGGTCGCATTCGTGCAAATCCGCGCGCATTGGGCGCATAGCTTTTAAAAAGTTCTCTATTATTGCATCCAAACGCGAAACTTCC
>FR901599.1:20896-28252 GCA_000438015.1 Coraliomargarita sp. CAG:312
CACACGCAAACTGAATCTTCTATCGCCGAAAGCAAATCCGCATCGATTTTATCCGATTTTTTCAATTTTGCCAATTTGCGCCTTACGAGCTGCAAATGTATATTGATTGAATTCAAGGGATTTCCAAGTTCATGCGCTATTCCCGAAGCCAGATTTATCACCGATGCAAGTTTTTCGCTCTCTATTTTTTCCTCCGTCGAGCGCTTTTCCTGAGTAATGTCGTTTAAAATAACCGCAAAAGTATTTCTTCCTCCGCCGAAGTCGAACGGAATAATCTGTGCAGAAAGCAGCCTATATTCTGGATAGAATATTTCAAACTCCCTGCGCATAAGGGCGTCGGAATCTTCCATTTCCGCAAACGCGCCGTCAATCCCGGGCAAAACTTTAAAAATAGACTGGGCCGAATTACCCAACCCCAATACACGCATTGCATAATTATTGGCAAACTGTATCGTCCCCAATTTATCTGTGACTACTATTGCCGACTGTATGGCGTTAAAAACAGTGTCTATGCGGGAAAGTTCCCGCGCCAAACGCTTGTTTGTGCGCAAGAGCTTTCCGAGCGTATCGCGGTCACCTATATCCGAGGCGTCCATTTCAGAACCTATTTTTTAAGCCGCTCCAACAGACTGTTTCCGTGGGCGTCCAAAGTTTCCATGGCCGAAAAAGCCGCCACGACATCCTTTGCCTTTGCTAGGGACTTCTTATCGTATTTAACAAATGAGCTCCTGCGCATAAAATCGACTAATTGAAGGCCCCCGGAGAATCTGCCGGTTCTTCCTGTAGGCAGAGTATGGCTCGGTCCGGCAGTGAAATCACCCAATACGGTGGGAGTGTCTTCTCCGACAAGTATCGCGCCGGCTGTTGTTATCTTGAGAGCAAGTTTTGCCGCGTCTTTTACGTGCAATTCCATATGTTCCGGCGCGATATAATTTGCAGTCTCAATTGCCGCCTTTATATTTGGAACGACTGCGACGTAGCACCCGTCCGAAATAATTTTCAAAAGTTTTTCCGCGCGCGACAAGGTCGGAGCCAATTCCGATATCTTCCCGCGGACGCTTTCAACGAGTTTTGCGGAAGTGGATACAAGAAAAATTTTTTCTTTGCCGCTTCCGTGCTCCGCCTGGGAAAGCAAATCGGCGGCTATGTATCGCGGATTTGCCGAAGAATCCGCAACGATTAAAACCTCGCTTGGACCAGGCAAAAGATCGCAGCCGACCTCTCCAAACAATTGGCGTTTTGCCTCTATCACAAAAGCGTTTCCTGGCCCGTAAAGTTTTTCCACCGCCGGGATAGTTTCAGTTCCGACACCCATCGCAGCTATTGCCTGGGCTCCTCCCGCCTTGTATATCTCTTTTATTCCGAGCATGGACAACACGCACAATATATAATCGTTTACCGTGCCGTCTTTTCTGGGGGGCGTGCAAACGCATATTTCCGGACATCCGGCTATTTTTGCCAAAGTTGCCGTCATAACGACCGTAGATACAAGCGGCGCGTTTCCTCCGGGAATATAAATCCCTACCCTTCTTATCGGATAAAAATTCTCTCCGACAACCGCTCCATGCGGATTTCTAGCCCGCCAATTTTTTGGCTTGGTGTGGAGATGATATTCTTTTACGCAAGCTATGGCCTGCCGCATCATTTTTTTGTCGGAAGCGGGAACGTTTTTCTCGGCGCGTTTTATTTCTTTGTCGCTTACGCGCAAATCTTTCGTTTTTACGGAGGCTCCGTCAAATTTAAGGGTTAATTCCTCCAAGGCCGCATCCCCGCGTTCGCGTATGCTTTTTATCACGCCGGAAACTATCGCCGGAATTTCGTCGGACTTAGCCGCAGGCCTACATGCGTCGCCGATATCTTTCCAAAAATTCTTGTCCTTATAGTTTAATACTTTCATTCGTTTAAATAACACAATATTCGAACGACATTATCAAGTTTTTTCAATCGCGCGCAACTTATTGCGCTTTCCCCCAAGAAATAATTCGAAGTTTTTAATAACGCCGGCAGCAGCCGGCCAATAAAATGCGGCGCCTAAAAATCGCAGGCGCCCGCTTCCGTAAAAGACGCAAAAATTTCCCGTTTTGCCACACAAACTGGCTTACACCGAACTACTGGAAGATCAAAAGCGTATTTTGGCAATTTTCAGTTGCCCAAATGCGCAGAAAATTCCCTATTTTATTGGGGAATCCAGCAAGCTTTACTTCTAAAACAAAAACTGCGCAGCAAGACAGCCGGTAAAATCAGAGGGGATTGGACATTTCAATAAAATCGCACTCCAATCCGAACCGCTTTGCCAAAAGCTCGCCGAGCGCCATTATGCCGAAACATTCCGTTGCGTAATGCCCGCAAGGATATAAATTTAGGCGCAGTTCTTGCGCCATTGTGTAGTGGCGCTGCCTCAACTCTCCGCAAATTAAGGTGTCCACCCCGATTTCCGGCAATAGAGCCACGGCATCCCCGCAACTTCCGGAACATATCGCAATCTTTGAAGGAGTTATGCTGCCAAATTGTATTTGCTTGTAAGTCGAAGGAAAGAGAGATTTAAGCCGGCGCTCAAGTTCGGATATTCCGGCTTTCGGAGCCTCTGCAAGCACTCCAATCTGCTTGCCAGCGTGCTCGAAACATCCGCCAACAGGCGTTAAATTTAAAGCTTGCGCAATTAAAATGTTATTTCCGATTTGCGGGTGGGCGTCTAGCGGCAAATGAACCGCATAAACAGCCATATCGTTGTCTATTATATTCTTTATTTTTTCGTAATTATGGCGGACAAAAGGAATAGGAGGTGTCCAAAACATTCCGTGATGGGCTAAGAGCAAGTCCGCTCCAAGCAAAGCGGCAGCCTTTATTTCATTTATTCCTGCATCGACCGCCGTTGCGATGCGTGAAACCTTTCCGCTGTTTTCAAACTGCAAACCGTTGTACGAACCTTCAAAATCGGAATAGCCGGATATTGCGCAATATTTGTCCAGAAATTCCACGACGCTGTTTAAATCGGCATACTTTTTCATAGGCGTCCTTTTTGAGTTGGATCAATCGCAAAATTTTTTCCCGAGAACCGAGTAGGAATCCGCCCGCCTGTCTCTAAAAAAAGGCCATGTGCGGCGGAAATCCCTCACCAAATTAAAATCGACATCCGCAAATAAAATTTGTTCCTCGGATTTTGAAGCTTTTGAAACCACGTTTCCGTAAGGGTCTGAACAAAAGCTTCCACCCCAGAAATTTATCGACGAACCGTCTTTAGACTTCTCTATGCCGACTCTATTTGCAGCCGCAACATAGGCACCGTTTGCCACCGCATGCCCGCATTGAACCGTCTGCCAAGCGTTGTGGAAGTTTGAGACTTCCGCCTCGGATTCTCCATTCAAGCCCCCGATAGCAGTCGGATAAAATATTATTTCAGCGCCGTTTAACGATACCGCCCTAGCCGCCTCGGGATACCATTGGTCCCAACAAACTAAAACTCCCAATTTCCCGTATTTAGTTTCTACAGCTCCGTAGCCCAAATCGCCGGGAGTAAAATAATATTTTTCCTCGAAATGCGGATCGTGGGGAATGTGCATCTTGCGGTACTTTCCGGCTATTTTTCCGTCGGCGTCAATAGTCACGGCAGTATTGTGGTAAATTTCGTTTCCTCTGCTCTCAAAAAGCGACGCTATTATTACTATGTCCAATTTCTTTGCCAAGGAGCAGAGTGTGTCGGTCGTGGGCGACGGAATGCGTTCCGCGAGCCCAAACTTTCCGGCGTCCAAATCTATGCAAAAATATTTGCTCATAAAGAGCTCTTGCGTGCATACGATTTTTGCGCCATCCGATGCCGCAGAAGAAATCATTTCGGCCTGCTTTTTCAAATTATCCGCCGGATTCTCCGACGCCGCAAATTGTGTCAACGCGATTTTCATAAATTAAAATGACAGGATTATATTTCTTGAAACTTTCGCCAAATTGCCCGCATAGCGCAACTATATTATTTTAAAAGCGCTTCTTGGCGCTCAAGAAGCGTGGGATGGGAATAATAGAATGCGCTGTACAAAGGATGCGGCGTAAGATTGCCGAGGTTTTTCTTGTGGAGTTTGCGAAGCGCGCTTACAAGGCTTTCGCTGCCGCCGCAAATAGAAGCGGCGAATTTGTCGGCCTCATACTCGTTCTTGCGCGAAAAAATATTGAAAATAGGCGTAAGCCAAAACGTGAACGCGCCCGCAAAGAGCGAATACATCAATAGAACCGGCCCAAATCCGGAAGCCTCGCAAAATCCGAAGCCCAAATAGAACCACTCGCTGTTGGATAGATACCCCATTATCGCGAAAGTCAAAAATGTCATGGCAAAGCTCATCGCCATTATTTTTACGATGTGCCCCTTCTTGTAATGGCCTATTTCGTGCGCCAAAACCGCCTCCAACTCCGGGGTGTCCAGCTGCTCAATTAAAGTGTCGAACAAGACTATGCGGCGAAACTTTCCAAAGCCGGTAAAATAGGCGTTTGAATGGGAACTTCTCTTGCTGCCGTCTATCACTTGGATAGTTCTAGCCTTGAAGCCTCCCCTGTCGGCGAGATCAAACAGCCTTTCTTTAAGCTCTCCGTCGGGCAAGTCTTCAAGCTTGTTAAAGAGCGGTATTATAAAACGCGGATAAACTATTATCATCAAAATTTGGAAAATAGCCACCGCTATAAACCCCCATATCCACCATGTCTGTTTGAAAGATTCCGAAAACCACAGTAATAGCGTAAGAATTGGCGCGCCAAGAACGAGCCCCACGAGCAGGCTCTTGAATTTGTCGGCAATCCAAAGTTTTATAGTGCTATTGTTAAAACCGTACTCCTGCTCTATAACAAACTGCGAGTAAAGCTCAAACGGCAAATCGGGCAGCGACAATACAACTGCCATAGCAATCAGCGTGACGGCCTGTCCGAAAACTGAAACTCCGAACGCGTCCATGCCCAGGTCGAACATTTTAGGCAATATCCAAAGAGCCAAAACCAGTGAGAGAAAAATCAACCCGCAAAAACTTTCAAAGATTCCAAATTTAGTTTTGTCTAGAGTGTAAGAAATTCCCTTCCGGTATGTGTCAAAGTCCATGAAATCTTTAAAAGATTCCGGAATATCGCCTGAATGCGCCCTTACGGAACGCATGTTCAAAATATCCAAGCAAGTGGCTGCGATAAACTTCGCGGCCAGCATCACAAGCACGACTATAACCGGAATTGTCATTTGCTTATCAGCTTTTTCATTATATCCAAAACCATCGCGGGATTCGCCTTGCCCTTTGACGCTTTCATTACGGGGCCGATAAGCGCATTTATCGCCTTTTCGTTGCCGCCCTTAAACTGCTCCACAGCCTTTGGATTTGCGGCCATTGCGTCCAAACAAAACTTTTCAAGCTCTCCGCTGTCGCTGTTTTGCGCCAATCCTTTTTCAGCGACTATCTCATCCGCCGACTTGCCGGTTTTGAACATTTCAACAAAAACGTCTTTTGCCATCTGTTTGGAAATTACCCCGGAATCTATAATTTTCACAAGACCTGCGAGGGTTTCCGGCGTAATTTTGCATGCGGCCAAACGCTTTTTCGCAATGGCTGCCGAATCTCCGGCTTTGGAATCAGCCCGCCCAAAAATATCCTCCAATTCGGCTTCGGAATCCGGTTCCTCTGCTTCGACAGACGCAAGTTCGCGGAGCAAGTCGTTGTTGAGCATATTTGCAATAGCCTTCGGATTTTTGTCGTAAACTTTCACCGCGCGCTCAAAATATGAACACAAATCGTTGTCGTGGCACATTACAGAAGTCACCGAATACGGAAGGGAATAGTCGGACATATACCGGCGCTGGCGGTCGAAAGGCCTTTCAGGCAGATTTGCTTTTATGGATTCCAAAAGTTCGGCGGAAATTTTCACCGGCATCAAATCTGGATCGGGGAAATAGCGGTAGTCGTGTGCGTCCTCTTTGCTTCTCATCGACTGCGTAATGCCAAGCTGCGCATCCCAGCGGCGGGTTTCCTGAACTATTTGCACTCCTTTTTTTAGGCAGTCTATCTGGCGCTTTATTTCATAGTCTATGGAATTGCGCGCATTTGAAATGGAGTTGATATTTTTCATCTCGACTTTTACGCCGAACTCTTTCGAGCCTTTGGGGCGCACTGACACGTTTACGTCGCAGCGCATCTGACCTTTTTCCATATCGCAATCGGAGATTCCCGCGCACGAAATGGTGTTCTTTAGGGATGTCAAGTATGCGAATACCTCCTCGGAGGAATGCATATCCGGCTCGGAAACGATTTCCATAAGCGGCGTCCCCGCCCTGTTATAGTCCACCAAAGAATCCGAATTAAAGTGCGTGAGCTTGCCTACGTCCTCCTCCAAATGGATTCTCGTAAGGCGCACAATCCTGTGTTCTCCCATCTCCGAAGCATTTTTGGCAGGAAGCTCTATTTCGACCCCCCCGCCGAGGCACAAGGGCTGGTCGTATTGGGAAAGCTGGTAATTTTTGGGGCTGTCGGGATAAAAGTAATTTTTCCGGTCCCATTTTGTGATTTCGGGAATCTTGCATCCCAGCATTAAGCCCAATTCTATCGTGCGCTTTATAGCCTCAAAATTCAGCACCGGCAAAACTCCAGGGAAAGCCCATATAACAGGGTCGGTCAAAGTATTCGGGGGTTCCGCGAACTTGTGCTCAACCGACGTAAACATCTTCGTTTTTGTCCTGATTTGAACGTGGACTTCAAGACCTATTACCGCTTCGTATTCCATAAAAAATAACCCTTTCAAAAACTAGAGCTTGGGATGAACCTTGTGCCATTGGCAGGACTGCTCATAGGCGTATGCATAAGACAGCAGCGACGCCTCGTCGAAAGCCTTGCCTATCATTTGCAGCCCTACCGGCATATTGTCGGAAGTGAAGCCGCATGGCACAGAAACTCCGGGAAGCCCGGCGAGATTTACGTTGATTGTGCAAATATCGCTCAAATACATCGAGAGCGGATCGGACGTTTTCTCGCCGAATTTAAAGGCCTTCGTAGGAGAAGTCGGAGTCATAATGACATCAACGGATTCAAATGCCTTCTCGAAATCTCCGCGTATGAGCGTGCGGACTTTTTGGGCGCGCAAATAATAGGCGTCGTAGTATCCGGAACTCAGAACGTAGCTTCCCAAAATAATTCTGCGCTTGACTTCCTCTCCGAAGCCCTCGGCGCGGCTTTTGAAATAAACATCGACAATATCTTTTGCATCCGGGCTTCTGTGGGTATACCTGATGCCGTCGTAGCGGGCGAGATTTGATGAAGCCTCTGCGGTTGCGATAATGTAATACACCGGAATCGCCAAATCGGTATGCGGCAGGGAGATTTCAACTATCTCCCCCCCAAGCTC
>FR901600.1:0-10581 GCA_000438015.1 Coraliomargarita sp. CAG:312
TCTCTTGGAAGGAGGCTGCGCTTATGAAACTTTCAGTTTCAAGGCTTGCCTTGGTAATGCCCAAGAGGATGGGTTCGCCAGTCGCGGGCTTACCGCCGGCTTCGACGATTTTCTCATTGGTTTCCATAAATTCATAGCGGTCAACCTGCTGTCCCCAGAAGAAGTCGGAGTCGCCCGGTTCGGTTACGCGAATTTTGCGCAACATGCGCGACGCTATTACTTCTATGTGCTTGTCGTTAATTGTCACACCTTGGGAGCGGTAAACCTTCTGAATTTCCCTTAAAATATATTCCTGAACGGCGCTCATTCCCATAATCTCGAGAATTTCGCTCGGGTCGGAACCGCCTTCGGTTATAGGCTGGCCCTTTTTCACTTCGTCTCCGTCCTGGACTGTAATGCGCTTGTTCGCCAGAATCAGGTGTTCTTCCACCGGACCTTCGTCTCCTTCCGTCCAATTCTTTGGAACAATTCTAAGGAGCTTCTTCTTGCGGCGGGTGCCGACCATCTTTACGATGCCGTCGGAACGCGCCATTTCGGCGGCATCTTTCGGGCGGCGCGCTTCAAATAGCTCGGCAACGCGCGGGAGGCCGCCGGTAATGTCCTGTGTCTTTGCGGCGGAACGCGGAGTCTTTGCAATCATTGTTCCGGGGCGGATGTGGTCTCCGTCGGCGACTACAACCTGCGCGCCAGTTGGAATTGCCTGAAGCGATATGACTTCCTTGGTTTTCTTGTCCAACAGGGCTATTGTCGGGTTGAGGTCTTCCTTGTGGTCGGAAATTGTTATTGCGCTCTTGCCGGTTGACGGGTCGAAATCGCTGCGGTAAGTCAAGCCGTCAATCATGTCGCGGAATTCGACAATGCCTTCTTTGTCCGCCAAAATCGGAATATTGTGCGGATCCCAGCGGGCGAGCAATTTGCCCTTGGCTACTTTTTCTCCGTCGGCGGCAGAAATCCAGGAACCGGCGACAATTGCATAATCTTCCAGCTCTTTTCCGTCTTCGTCGAGAATCAAAATGTGGCCGGTCTTGTTGAGAACGACAAACCCGCTTGCGTTCTTGCCGGTTGCCGGGTCTATATGCGGTATTTCAACTGTGCGCAAGTCTTTGTAATGCACGGTTCCAGCATTCTTTACGGTGATTTCCGGAGCCTTTACAGATTGCGCGACACCGCCGATATGGAAAGTTCTCATGGTCAACTGCGTGCCGGGTTCGCCGATGGACTGGGCAGCTATAATGCCCACAGCCGTTCCGCGTTCCACGAGCTTTTGCGTTGACGGGTCGATGCCGTAAGCCTTGGCGGGAATGGAATTGCGCTTCAAATGGGTGAGAGGGCTCATAACCTTTACGCGCTCTATTCCCAATGCGTCTATGCGCTTGGCAATGGCTTCAGTAATAAGCTCTCCGTTTTTGACTATAATTTCGCTCGGATTCGTCGGATTGGGAATATCGTCGCTGGAGCAGCGGCCGACAATGCGGTCGAAGAGCGGCACAATTTCGTCATCGCCGTCGTAGATGGCTTCTTTCCAGATTCCGTTGCGGTTGCCGTCGTCCTCTTCAGTTATTATCACGTCCATTGCGACGTCGCAGAGCTTGCGGGTCATGTATCCGGCGTCGGCAGTTTTAAGGGCTGTGTCCGCCAAACCTTTGCGCGCTCCGTGCGTGGAGATAAAGTATTCGTGCACGCTCAAACCTTCGCGGAAAGAAGAAAGAATCGGGCGTTCGATAATTTCGCCGTTGGGCTTTGCCATCAAACCGCGGGCTCCGCAGAGCTGACGAACCTGCGCCTTATTTCCGCGGGCTCCGGAATCCATCAACACGTAAACGGGATTTATGTGCTGGCGGCCAAAAGTCTTCTCGGAAACGCGCGAGAGATTTTCAAAAGCTTTTTTGGCTATTTCATCGGTAGCGACGTTCCAAATATCGATAACCTTGTTGGAACGCTCGCCCTTTGTAATGGTACCTTTGTGGTATTCGTTTTCGACAGCCTTAATTTTCGCGCGGGCCTCGGCTATGATTCCCTTCTTTTCTGCGGGAATATTCATGTCGCCAATACCGATTGATATGCCCGCCAATGTAGCCGTGCGGAAGCCTAGCTTCTTCATCCTGTCGAGCACCGGAGCGCTTTCGAGGCGGCCGCAAATCTTAAACGTATTCAAAATCAAGTCGCCGAGTTTTCCCTTGGGGACGCTGAAGTTCACAAAGCCCATTTTTTCCGGCCAAATGGTGTTGAATATTACGCGGCCGGGAGTCGTGCGGATAATTTTCTTTGTCTTGTCGCCGTAAATGGTGTCCTTGCCAAAATCGGGGTTGACATAGTCAATCCAGTCATGCCAATGCAGCATGCCTTCTGCGTGGGCGGCCTCGACTTCGTGCAGGGAAGCCAATAGCGGAACGCGCTCTCCCTTTTCCTTCTTTAGGCTGGGCTCGTAAGTTAGATAGTATATGCCCAAAACGATGTCCTGGGAAGGCGTCAAAATCGGCTTTCCGGACGACGGCGAGAATATGTTGTTGCTCGCCAGCATCAAAAGTTTTGCCTCCATTATAGCCTCGAGAGATAGGGGGACGTGAACCGCCATCTGGTCTCCGTCGAAGTCGGCATTGTAAGCAGCGCAAACGAGCGGGTGCAGGCGGATTGCGTCGCCTTCTATGAGAACGGGCTCAAAAGCTTGAATGGAAAGCCGGTGCAAAGTCGGCGCGCGGTTGAGCATAACCGGATGCCCTTCCGTGACCTCCTCCAAGATATCCCAAACTTCTGGGGATTTTTTCTCTATCATTTTGCGCGCGCTGCGGACGGTATGCACAAAGCCCAATTCTTTCAAGCGGCGAATTATGAAAGGCTCGAACAGCGTAAGCGCCATTTTCTTCGGCAAGCCGCACTGGTGCAGCTTCAAGTCCGGTCCGATGACGATAACCGAACGGCCCGAATAGTCGACGCGCTTTCCCAACAAGTTCTGGCGGAAGCGGCCCTGTTTGCCCTTGAGCATGTCGGATATGCTCTTGAGCGGGCGATTGCCGGCGCCGGTCACTGGCCTGCCGTGGCGGCCGTTGTCGAAAAGGGCGTCTATGGATTCCTGGAGCATGCGCTTCTCGTTGTGGATAATGACGTCGGGCGTCTTCATCTGCATGAGGCTGCGCAGGCGGTTGTTGCGGTTGATTACGCGGCGGTAAAGGTCGTTGAGGTCGCTAGTGGCGAATCTGCCGCCTTCCAGCGGGACCAGCGGGCGCAAATCCGGCGGAATAACGGGCAACACTTCAAGTATCATCCATTCCGGACGGGCTCCGCTTTCTATGAAACCCTGCACGAGCTTAAGGCGCTTTGAGAGCTTTTTCTTTATCTGCTTGGAACGCGTCGCCTGCATTTGCTCTACAAGTTCGACTTCCAATTTGGAAAGGTCTATTTTTTCGAGCAAATCGCGAATCGCCTCCGCGCCCATTTTTGCCACAAACTCGTCTCCGGCGTCTATCGCACTCTGATATTCCTCCTCAGTGAGAAACTGCATGTACGTAAAAGACGTATTCATCGGATCGATTACCACATAGCGCTCGTAATATATGACGCTTTCCAATGCCTTGGCTGTCATATCGAGTATCAATCCAAGGCGGCTGGGCATGCTCTTGAGGAACCAAATGTGCGAAACCGGCACTGCCAACTCTATATGGCCCATGCGTTCGCGGCGAACCCTGCTTGTGGTGACTTCTACGCCGCAACGGTCGCAGACCTGGTCTTTAAACCTTATGCGCTTGTACTTTCCGCATGCGCACTCGTAATCGCGCACGGGGCCGAAAATTCTCTGGCAGAACAAACCGCCCGGTTCGGGCTTAAATGTGCGGTAGTTTATTGTCTCGGGATTTCTAACTTCGCCGTGCGACCACGAACGAATAGTGTCCGGAGATGCTAGACCGATTGAAACGCAGTCGAAACCGCCGTCGCTGTCGAATCCCAAAATTTCGCGAGCCTGTTTTGCATTCGCCTGATTTGTTGTATTTTCGTCCATATAAAAATCCTTATTTTAATTTTCAACGCCGCCAACGACATCCCGCATTACAGGACGTCGTTGTTTTCGGGCCTGATATTCAAGCAGAGTCCCTGCATTTCTTTCATCAAGACATTGAAGGACTGCGGAGTGCCGGCTTGCAGGGAGTTGTCCCCCTTTACCAGCTGCTCGTATATTTTTGTTCTGCCTTGAACGTCGTCGGACTTTACCGTCAGGAGTTCCTGCAAGGTGTAGGCAGCGCCGTACGCCTCCAATGCCCAGACTTCCATTTCTCCGAAACGCTGTCCGCCGTATTGCGCCTTGCCGCCCAATGGCTGTTGGGTTATCAGGCTGTATGGGCCTACCGCGCGGGCGTGAATCTTGTCGGCGACCAAGTGGTTTAGTTTCATCATGTAGATATATCCCACAACGACATCCTGGTCAAAGTACTCTCCGGTGAGACCGTCGATGAGGCGCACCTTTCCGCTTTCCGGCATGCCGGTTTGCTTGAGGTATTGGCGTATGTCCTTTTCGCTAATGCCGTCGAAAATAGGAGTGGCTATCTTAATTCCGAGCTTTTTGCAAGCCCAGCCAAGGTGGGTTTCCAAAACCTGACCTACGTTCATTCGGCTGGGAACGCCCATCGGGTTCAAGCAGATTTCAACCGGAGTTCCGTCTGGCAGATACGGCATATCCTCCTCTGGAACTATGCGGGCGACGACACCTTTGTTTCCGTGGCGTCCGGCCATCTTGTCGCCCACTTGAATCTTGCGCTTGGTGGCGATGTAGACTTTTACATTCTTAATCGTGCTTTGGTCTCCGCTGTCGCCGTTTTCAATAGAGTCGACCTTGCGGGCGCGCTCGTTTTCTATTTCGTCGAAACGGCGCTGGTAGCCGTCGATTATCTCCATTATCTTTATGCGGACGGGAGAGGGATCGATATCGATATTCTTGGAAATCGAAGCGAGCCTGCGCAAAAGCGTCTTAGTGATTTTTCTATTTGCGGGAATAATTATCTCGCCCGTTTCGCGGTTGCGCACGTCAAGCGGAATTTTTTCTCCCAAAAGAACATTGGAGAGAGACTCTGTAAGTTCATCGCGCAGTTTGTCGCTCTGTGCCCGATGCTCTTCGTTTATCTTCCTCTGGCGGCGGCGAACGTCGCTGAGGCTCGGCTTTTCGCCTTCGTGCTCGCTCTTGGTGGAAACTTTGACATCCATTATGATGCCTTTTACGCCAGACGGGACAACCAGCGACGTATCTTTGACGTCGGCCGCCTTCTCGCCGAATATTGCCCTAAGCAATTTTTCTTCAGGGGCAAGCTCGGTTTCGCTCTTTGGCGTAATTTTGCCGACTAGAATATCGCCTGCCTTTACCTCTGCGCCTATGCGTATGACGCCGTTGCGGTCGAGATTTTTAAGGGCGTCGTCGCCCACGTTTGGAATATCGCGGGTAATTTCTTCGGGCCCGAGCTTTGTGTCGCGCGCGGTGACTTCGTACTCTTCGATATGCACGGACGTAAACACGTCGTTTTTAATCAATTTTTCGGAGAGCAAAATGGCGTCTTCAAAGTTGTAGCCGTTCCACGGCATGAACGCAACAAGCACGTTTTTGCCCAAGGCGAGTTCTCCGTCTTCTGTTGCCGCGCCGTCGGCTAGAACCGTGCCGACGTCAACGAACTGGCCTTTTTTGGCCACGGGCTTTTGCGTAAAGCACGTGCAGGCGTTTGAACGCATAAATTTGCGCAGTTCGTAAACGTAAATTCCCTTTTCGGGATCGCTCTTAATCTTGCCCTGGACTTTTTTAGGCATTTCGCCGTCAGGGGTGACGATTATGCGGCGGGCGTCGACGCTTGCCACCTTGCCCTTAGACTCGGAAAGCACGACCGTGCGGGAGTCTTTGGCTACTCTTTCTTCAATGCCGGTTCCGACAAAAGGTGCCTGGGTCTGCAAGAGCGGCACTCCTTGGCGTTGCATGTTCGAACCCATAAGCGCGCGGTTTGCGTCGTCGTGTTCGAGGAACGGAATCAATCCCGCTGCAACGGAAACAAGCTGCTTGGGGCTTACGTCCATATAGTCGACATCCATTGGGTCGACTTCGCTTACTTCGTCAAAATTTCTGGCAGTCACCCTGCCGACAAGTTTTCCGTCTTTAATTTCGGAATTTGCCTGCGCAATAGTCAAGCCTTCCTCGTCGTCGGCGGACAAATAGTCGATCTTGTCCAAAACTCTGCCCTTTTCGACTTTTCTGTACGGGGTTTCGATAAATCCAAATTCGTTCACGCGCGCATAGCACGACAGCGAATTGATAAGGCCGATATTCGGTCCTTCAGGCGTTTCAATCGGACAAATTCTTCCGTAGTGTGTGGCATGAACGTCGCGGACTTCAAAGCCGGCGCGCTCGCGGCTCAAGCCGCCCTGCCCCAACGCCGACAAACGGCGCTTGTGGGTAAGCTCTGAAAGCGGGTTGATCTGGTCCATGAACTGCGACAGCTGGTTGCGCGCAAAGAAGTCGCGTATGACAGTTGTCATCGCCTTGGTGTTGACAAGGCGCGTCGGCGAAAGAGACTCCGAATTTTGGTCGGAGGCGTTCATGCGCTCGCGGATGAGCTTTTCCGTGCGCGCGAGACCGATTCTGCACTGGTTGGCGAGAAGCTCGCCTACAGTTCTTACGCGGCGGCTGCTGAGGTTGTCGATATCGTCAATCACGCCTTCGCCCTTCTTGAGGCGGCAGAGGTACTTTGTGCCTTCGACAATATCTTCGCTTGTCAAAATGCGCGTATCCAGAGGCGTGTTCAAACCGAGCTTCTGGTTGATCTTAAAGCGGCCGACCCTGCCCAAATCGTAGCGCTTGGGGTCTTTGAGCGTGCGGCGGATTAAAGCGCGGGCATTTTCGAGATTTACGGGTTCGCCCGGCCTCAACTGAGTGTAGATATACTTTAAAGCGCTTTCCTCGTTCTTGGTCTTGTCCTTTTTGATTGCGCGGACTATTGCGCCGTCGTCGACGGTCGTGTCTATCACCTTGAACTCTTGAATGTTTGCAGCCTTGAACTTTTGGACGGCGATTGTCGTCAAAGTCTCGTACTGCTTGAGCAAAACTACGCCTTTTGCAGGGTCGGTGACCGGCTCGGCCAAAACGTAGTGGGAAATGTTTTCCATCTTCAGCGCGCGCGCGACAGACAAATCCTCCACTTTGTAAAAGAGGTTTATGATTTCCTGGTCGGAGCTGTGGTCCAGCGCGCGGAGCAAAGTTGTTATCAAAAACTTGCGGCGNNNNTCAAAAACTTGCGGCGGCGGCGGCGGCGGTCGATATACACGTATAGCAAATCGTTCTGGTCAAACTGAACTTCGACCCATGTGCCGCGGTCGGGAATAAGGCGGAAAGAATAAAGCACCTTGTCGGAACTGTGCATTGTTTCCTCAAAACAAATGCCGGGGCTGCGGTGCAGCTGGCTGACTACTACGCGCTCTGCGCCGTTTACTATAAAGCTTCCGCTCCGGGTCATCAAATTGATGTCGCCCATAAAAATTCTCTCCTCTTGCGTGCGGTCTTCTTCGCGCAAGCGGAATGTCACAAACAGCGATACAGAATATGTCGTCCCCTCTTTTATGCACTCGACTTCACTCTGCTTTGGCCCCACCAAATCATAGGAAACATATTCAAGCTTGTGCTTGCCGTCGTAGCTTTCTATCGGAAAAATCTCGCTAAATACTGCGTGCAATCCTATCTTTTGCCTCTTGGAGGGCGGTACGTCTTTCTGGAGAAAATCGGCGTAGCTTTTCACCTGATTTTCTATGAGATTCGGAAGCGGTATCACTTCCCTTAATTTTCCAAAGTTCTTTCGCTCAGACATATTCTTTGAGATTCTTTTGTTTTATAAATTCTGTTCTTTAGACGCTTCAGAATTTTTAAGCGTAAAAAGCGGACAGCCGCGGCACCCTCTTTTCAGACGTGCCGCAGGCTCTCCGCGAAAATATTACAGTTTTGCAATCAAAGTTAATTACTTAACTTCAACTTCAGCACCGGCGTCCTTGAGCTTCTTGGCGATTTCCTCAGCCTCGGGCTTCGCAATGCCTTCCTTGATGGCCTTGGGAGCGCCTTCGACAAGGGCCTTAGCTTCAGCCAAGCCCAAAGAAGTGATTGCGCGGACTTCTTTAATTACCGCAATCTTCTTGGAAGCGTCAACAGACTTGAGGATTACGTCGAACGAATCCTTTTCTTCTGCTGCAGGAGCAGCTCCGCCAGCCACAACAGCCACGGGAGCAGCAGCGCTAACGCCCCATTTTTCTTCGAGCTCCTTTACCAGAGCCGCCGCGTCAACGACTGTAAGGCCGCTGAGCCATTCAATAACCTGATCTTTTGTGATGTCTGCCATTTTTATTTTCTCCTTTGAACTCTTAGCGCCTTTCACAAGGCATTTAAGAGAAATTCTCCTCCTAAGATGTTCGTTAGTTGTTTTTGGTTTGTCCGCAAAACCGCAGCAGAAGCGGTTCGCGGAATTTTAAATTTTTTTTCGGGCTTCCCGGCAGACCTTCCGATGAAAATCCGCCAAAGGCTTCAAGCCGCCCGACTAGCCGCATCGCGCGCCCGCAAAAGAAAGCAGAACGCCGCGACATTCTTTTTGCTACGCCTGTTCCGCAGCCGGGGCGTCTCCGCCTTCGAGCTTTTCCACGCGCATAAACACGACGCGAACCAGCTGGCTTGCGGGAGTGTTGATGAGCGAAAGCAGCTTTGCGCGCATTTCCGGAAGGGACGGAAGGCTGCCCAAGTGGATTACCTCCTCCTTCGATATAACTTTTTCGTCGAATATGCCGAGCTTTATTTCGGAGTTTTCGCGGGTCTTAAAGAATTCGGAAACGGCCTTCGCCACAGCCGCTGCATCGCTTCCGCCGCTTATCACGCCGGTAGGACCGGCCAAAGCGGAGCTTATGTCGGGAAGATTAAGCTCCTTTGCAGCAATTTCCAATATGGAATTCTTGATTACATGATACTGCGCTCCAACAGCCGCCAATGCCGCGCGAAAAGCCGCGACGTCGGAAACCGTAACGCCCGTAAAATTAACCAAGAAGAGGAAGTCGGACGCGCTTAGGCGGTTGCGGGCTTCTTCTACGAGATATTTCTTTTCAGGTCTCATTGTGGTAAATCCTCTCTAGTTATTCGGCAACTTCGCTGAGGGCGATTTTAACGCCAGGGCTCATTGTTGAGCTGATTGTGACGGAGTTGATGAATTTGCCCTTGATGCTTTCCGGACGAGCGGCAGCCACGCTTGACAAAGCGGTTTTCGCATTTTCAACGAGCTTGTCTTCCGAGAAGCTGCGCTTGCCTACAACCACAGTCAAATTTGCGGTTTTATCCATTTTGTACTCCACGCGCCCCGCCTTGACTTCGTTTATCGCTGAAACGATATCGTCGGTGACGGTTCCGCTTTTCGGATTTGGCATCAAGCCGCGCGGACCAAGAACTCGGGCAACCTTGCGGACTTCCTTCATGGCGGAAGTTGTGGCAATAGCCACGTCGAAGTCCATCCATCCGCCCTCGACTTCTTTTATGAGGTCTTCCAAACCCGCCTTGTCGGCGCCTGCAGCCAATGCTTGGTCGGCGTGTTCGGTAAATACGACAACCCTTACTTTCTTGCCGCTGCCGTGCGGCAGGCGAACTGTGCCTCGCACCATCTGGGTGCTTTGCTTGGGATCTACGTTAAGCTTGAAGGAAACTTCGACGGTCTCGTCGAACTTTGCCTTGGGCATCGCGCAAAGCGCCTTTACGGCGTCCGCGAGGCTCTTGGGCGCGTCGCCCAAGTTTTCAAGCGCTTTCTTATATCTTTTGCTTCTTTTAACCATGACTTTTACTTTTGTCTCCTGCCAAAGCAGTGCGGTTTGTTTTTGTTCCCGGCGGGCCTGCGACCCGCAAGATAAATTGTTAATATCTTTTCTTGATAAAATCTGTCTAAAAAAATCAAATTTTTCAAACAGAAAAAAAGCTTTCCCCTTTAGACAACCCAACCCCCGATGAAACTTTTTTACATTCGGAGGCTGGAAATCCCTATAAAGCCGTTTGGGAGATTATCAGCCGACAATCTCTATTCCCATTGAACGCGCCGTGCCTTCTATTATGCGGCAGACAGCTTCGGGATTTGTCGCGTTAAGGTCTTTTTCCTTTATTTTGGCAATCTCCCTTATCTGAGCCTTGGTCACTTTGCCGACTTTATCCACATTCGGCTTTGCGCTAGCGGTCGCAATCTTCGCGGCTTTCTTGAGAAGAACGGCGGCGGGCGGAGATTTTAAGACGAACGTAAAGGACTTATCCTGATAAACAGATATAACAACGGGCAAAATCATGCCCGCCTGGTCCTTCGTGCGCGCATTGAACTCTTTGCAGAAGCCCATAATGTTCACGCCTGCAGCACCGAGCGCCGGCCCAACCGGAGGCGCGGGATTCGCCGCCCCTGCGGGAAGCTGCAATTTGATTTCTTTTACTACTTTCTTTGCCATTTCAGTTCTCTTTTCTTATAAGAATTTTTAGTACTTTTTGAGGCTGTGCGTAAAAATGTTTTCTGTTTGCCAACAAGCCCGCCCCGCTCTTATTGGTTCTCGTCCGCGCGGCTTACCTGC
>FR901600.1:10599-17062 GCA_000438015.1 Coraliomargarita sp. CAG:312
CCGCGCGGCTTACCTGCCAGTATTCTAGTTCGACCGGCGTAAAACGGCCAAATATCGACACGCTCACTTTTAATTTTCCGCGCTCGGGATCCACTTCGTCTATTCTGCCGGTAAGGCTTAGGAAAGGCCCGTCGTTTATCTTCACTTCTTCGCCCACTTCAAAGTTCACCTTGGGCTTCTCGGAATTCTCGCCTTGCGACATCTGCTGGAATATGCGGTCAATCTCCGCCTTTTTAAGCGGTGTGGGCCTGTCGCCGCCCATAAAATTTATTACGCCGTTTACCGCGCGGATCATATACCACGGCTTTTCAAGAAAATTCTCATCCGCGTCGTAGAGCTTTACCTTGACGAATATATAACCGGGATAAAGCTTGCGCTTGCGAGTTGTCTTTTTATTATTTTTTACTTCGGACACTAGCTCCGTGGGCATAAGTATATCGTCCTTATTGATATACTCGCCCATATCTTCTATGTCTATCGTGCGCTTTAACGCGTCGACAGCTTTCTGCTCCATATTGGAACGAGTCTGAACGGCGTACCATTTGCGCAAGTCTTTTTGCTCCAAATCCATAATTATTTACTTTCCGCCTTTTACAAGCCAAGTTAACAAGTCTACAACATTGTATATGGCAAAATCCGCCAAGCTCACATATATGCCCAGCAATGTTATAGCCACAAATACAACCAATGTGTAACTGCGCAATTCCTGACGCGTCGGCCAAGATGCCTTTTTTAGTTCTACCATCGTCTCGTGGTAGAATTCTCTTACTTTGCGGAATGGATTTGTCATTGTATTTTTACGGCATTCGTCGCCGCCGACGGTTTTCTTAGACAATTTTGCATCGAGCCGATTTCAGCCCGACGGAAAGAACAGCAGGGGAGGAGGGACTCGAACCCCCAACAGACGGTTTTGGAGACCGCTGCTCTACCAATTGAACTACTCCCCTAATGGAAATTGTTCCTGCGCCAACCCGATTTGAACGTTCCGCTCCCTGAAAGGACGGCACGAACATATCGCGCGCCCGAATCAAACCCGGCTCTTGTGTTTTTAGGATTTTGACATTCCCAGAACGCATAAAGCCGATTAGACTTTCAAAAAGCACGCCCCCAACGGGAGACGCGAAAGCCAGAAGAGCATTTCTTACTCTTCCGGCCCGCTAAAAATTGCTCAATTAAGCAATGATTTCGGAGATACGGCCAGCACCGATTGTGCGACCGCCTTCGCGGATTGCGAAACGCTGTCCCTTTTCCATAGCGATCGGCTTCTGCAGCTCGATTTCAATGGAGAGGTTGTCGCCCGGCATAACCATCTCGACGCCTTCGGGGAGTTTGCAAACACCCGTAACGTCGGCAGTGCCGAAGAAGAACTGGGGACGATAGTTTGTGAAGAACGGAGTGTGGCGGCCGCCTTCATCCTTGGTCAAAACGTAAATTTCAGCCTTGGCCTGCTTGTGGGGAGTAATAGAACCCGGCTTTGCCAAAACTTGTCCGCGAACGACGTCGTCCTTTTCAATACCGCGCAAGAGCAAGCCGACATTGTCGCCAGCCTGTCCCTGTTCGAGAAGCTTGCGGAACATTTCAACGCCGGTTACGGTTGTTTTTCTTGTTTCTCCCAAGCCGACGATTTCAACTTCGTCGCCTACCTTGACAACGCCGCGTTCGATACGGCCGGTTGCAACGGTACCGCGTCCGGTGATGGAGAATACGTCTTCAACGCTCATCATGAAAGGCTTGTCGATAGGACGTTCCGGTTCCGGAATTTCCGTGTCGATAGCATCCATCAACTGGTTGATGCTGTTTACGCCAAATTCTGTGCCTTCAAGAGCTCCGAGAGCTGAACCGCGGATAATCTTGATTTCGTCACCCTTGTACTGGTACTTGTTGAGGAGGTCGCGAACTTCCATTTCAACGAGTTCGAGAAGTTCAGGGTCGTCGAGCAAGTCGCACTTGTTCAAGAATACGACAATCTGGGGAACGCCAACCTGGCGAGCCAAAAGGATGTGTTCGCGGGTCTGGGGCATCGGACCGTCGGCAGCGCTGACTACGAGAATTGCGCCGTCCATCTGAGCGGCACCCGTAATCATGTTCTTAACGAAGTCTGCGTGTCCGGGGCAGTCGACGTGCGCATAGTGGCGCGTGGGAGTTTCGTACTCTACGTGCGCTACTGCAATTGTAACAGTCTTGGTGGAGTCACGAACAGTGCCGCCCTTTGCGATGTCCTGATAGGACTTAAATTGAGCCAGGCCCTTGTCCGACTGAACCTTCAAGATTGCGGTCGTGAGTGTAGTTTTACCGTGGTCGATGTGACCAATAGTACCTACGTTTACATGTGGTTTCGTTCTGACGAATGATTCTTTCGACATGGTTCTTTCGGTTTCTTTTTTTAGGTTTTATTGATGACTTTTCATGCCGAGCCCCAGAGCGGATTTGAACCGCCGACCCCGTCCTTACCAAGGACGTGCTCTGCCAGCTGAGCTACCGGGGCGACACATGAAAAGCCGCCAGTTGTCTGGCGTTTTTAATTGAAAGGGGCTAAAGATGCAGACTTATATCTTTTTCGTCAACATTTTTTTTTAACTTTTTTATTCCCCAAAGCTCCTTTTCCCATGCAATTTTCAAAAAAAACATGCCAAACCAACCCAAGTTTAATATATAACTATTTGAAATACATCATATTAAAACTAAACCTATAAATTCTGGGAAGGCACGAGCGACGGGGCAAAAGAAGGTTCGCTTTTTTTGGGAGCTTTTTCAGCCGGAATCGCGGGATTATCGTCTATTTTGCCGCCGTGAATTTTTTCAGCCTCGCTCTTTGAAACCGCTGAAAGTTCAAATTCCCTTATTTCCTCGTAGTTTTTCGGAATCGGAACCCCCTTGTTAAAAGCCAGCGCTATTACTTCGTCGGCATTCTTGCCGTCGAGCCGCTTTGCCAAATCCAAATGGGTTTCGCCTTTCTTCTGGGATTCGTACATCAAAAGCGCTATCGCCTCTGAAAATTTCGACTGTTTTTCCACATCCAGCGACACCATTATTTCTCCCATTGTGCGGCTGAACGACTCTTTGGAAGATCCGTCTATGATTCTTGTATTTGAGCGTATATTTGGAGCCATTCTGCGCGAAAGCGCAATTACTTCGTCGGCATTTTTGCCGTCGAGCATATTTTTTATTCTGGCCGGCTCGGTTAAATCAGGATTCTGCATTCCGGCAACGCCTATGGTCGCAAGCGCCGCGGCAAACTGCTTCTGCATTGAATCGTCCAAATTCATCATTATGTTCATTATTGTCTTCTGCATCGTGTCTTCGTCGGTGCAGTCTATGCGCAGTTTTGAAGCTTCGACGGCGACGAGGGCGGTCGAAAATAAAGCCATAATCAAATAAAATGCCGCTTTTTTCATAGATTTACCGATTTATTGCATATTTTCAAAGCCGGCGCAACTTTTAAATGCCAAGCACAGGCAAACGAAAAATTTTATCGTCAAAAGGGCAAAATAATTTATTTGCGTTTTTCGACAGAATCCCTAACGGTTTCCATAAATTACCCTGCAAATATGAAAAACGCAATACCGGCAATAATCCTATCCCTGTTTTTTTCAACAACCTCAATGGCTTTGCATTTCGTCACAAGCGTTGACTCTCCCTCCAAAGCCTCCCTCTCAAAAACGGACTGGGTATCCGATACTACCGCAAACGCCGTAAAACTCAGAGGCAAGCCCTCAAGAAACGACTCCGTGTGTTTCAGATGCTATGAGGGCGATTTCATAATCGACTCAAACCTAGACGCCCGCTCCATATCTTTCTACGAGCAAGCTTTTGTAATTGCGGAAAACAAGAAAATAAACTCGCTTAGGGGCGGGCTTACTTTTGTTATATCGAGCAATCCAAACCACACAAACCTCCTCCACCTTAAACGCTCGGAAATGAACGTAAACGGATCGGTATTCAATTCGCCAACTTCCGGCAATAAACGCATAGGGATGAACCGCATAAGATTGGAGGACTCAAAATTTTCCGCATCAGGAACTATGGACTTCACAATAACTTCTTCAATATTTGAACCCACTGCGGGGCGTTCCGGAGTATGCGTGGAGCTTGTCGGAGATTCAATCTTTAAGCTGAAAGGCGATCTGCTTGTCGATTCTCTGCTTGAGGAAAATAAAAATCTGCTGTTTAGAATCTCTTTTGAAGAACGCGGCGGCAAAATGCCCAAGATGGTTGTCGATAGGGCGGTAATTGGTGGGGTCGATTTAAAAGTCGCAATAAACGGAGACCTCAAGAAAGGCCGCTACACCATCTTAGAATCGACAGGCAAAAAGCCGATAGAAGGAACATTGCGCTCCGTCACGCTAAACGACAAGCCGGTTCAGCTGGACGCTCCTACCGCGCTGAAAGACAAAACCATAACAATATCAATAGGCGCCGCCGACAATAGGACAAAAAACGACATAATAGTCACAGTGCAGTAAGCCGCCGGAAACCTCGGCAAACCAAAGCTTGGAACTCCCCTTTTGCGGGCCTGCATGAAAGCCATGCCGCCGGAAACCTCGGCAAGCCAAAGCTTGGAACCAAACCGGTTTCAATAAAACGCTTGACACCATTTTTTGGAAATACATTATATATAAGTGATAATTGAATACTCCGACTTAAAAGAGTGGGTTGTTTTACCCGCTTTTTTTTGTCAATACGCGCATTGGATTAATATCTGCGCGCGGATACAATATATTAACATACAATAAGGCACGACATATGAGCAACAGCAGTGAAATCTTGGCAATCCTGGAATATATGGAAAAAGAGAAGCAGATAAGCCGCCAGGAGATGATAGAATCAATTTCATCGGCTATAAAAAACGCCGCCGCCAAAGGCTCTCAAACGGGCTATAATTTAAAAATAGACATTAATCCGCGTACAGGCGCATTGAAAGCGTGGGCGCTGCTCACTGTAACCGACAGCGTAGCCGACCCAGCCACGCAAATACATATAGACAAAGCCAGACTCTACAAGCCGGATCCGCAAATAGGCGACGTAATAGAAAGAGAAATGGATTTGTCGAACCTCGGGCGAATCGCCGCAAAGAACGTGTACCAAAGCATAATACAAAAAGTGCGCGTAATAGAAAAAGACAGAGTTTACGACGAATATAAAAATTCCGTAGGCGACATAGTTTCAGGAATTGTCCGCCGCCGCGAAAAAGGCACGGTAATAGTAGATATAGGCAAGACGGAAGCCCTTCTTCCCAAGCGCGAATCAATAATGGGCGAAGACTACGCCCCGGGAGAACGCATACGCTGCCTTCTGCTGGAAATAGACAATACGCCGCGCGGGCCGGAAGTTATATTGAGCAGGGCAAGCTACAAATTCGTCCGGAAATTATTTGAACTTGAAGTTGCGGAAATAAGCGACGGCTCGGTGAAAATAGAAGCCATGGCCCGCGAACCAGGATACCGCACAAAAATAGCCGTCAGCAGCTCCGACCCCAGGATAGACCCGGTCGGAGCGTGTGTCGGCGCGGGGGGATCGCGCGTAAAGAGCATAGTCAGAGAGTTGGGCGGAGAAAAAATAGACGTCATAAAATATTCCCCGGACCCAAAAACGCTGCTCGAGGAATGCATAAAGCCCGCAGTGGCAAAGAATGTCCACATAGACGCCGCCGAAAAGAAAATAACTTTCGAAGTTTCTGAAGCCGACTTGTCGATAGTAATAGGCAAGAGAGGCTCAAATGCAAAATTGACGTCGCGCCTCCTTGGCTGGAAACTAGACATAGCCAAAGAGATGTCGGGAGAAATCGGAATAGAACAGAAAGTGGCGCAGGCGGCGGGCAGCTTGACGCAAATATTGCCGCAGCTTACGGACGAGCAGGCTGCAATTCTCGCCAACAACGGAATAAACAGCTCTGAAGCCTTCGAAGGCGTTGAAATAGAAGATCTGGTAGAGATGGGATTCAGCCGGGAAAACGCCGAGCTGATCCTCCGCCGCGTAAACGAATACCAACAATAAACAGCGCGCAAAAACCACGCGGAAAAATTTAGAAACAAAAGGCGTCTATGAGTATAAGAATCCACGCATTGGCAAAAGAGCTTAATGTAACGAGCAAAGAGCTGATTGATTTTATCAACCGGCGCCAGGACAAGTACGGTCTTGAAATAAAGACTCCGTCCAACGCAATAGCCCCAATCTACGCCGAGGCCATTACAAACGACTTTTCCGCAATGCGAGAATCCGCCGAAACCGCTGCAAACACGGCGCCTGAGGCAAAAGAGCCGGAACCTAAGGCTGAAGCCCCGAAACCGCAAAAAGTCGTTAAATCTGCGGAAGATGTGGAACGCCAAAAAGCGGCGGAAGACAAAGCCGCAGAAGATTCGAAGGCAAAACCGGTTGTTGAGGAGCCCAAAAGCGTCCAACCGGCAAAACCCGCTCCCGAAAAAAAATCTCCCGCGCCAATGGTTCCCCCTTCAGTGAACCGCCC
>FR901601.1:0-918 GCA_000438015.1 Coraliomargarita sp. CAG:312
ATTTCCGAGGTGCTGCCGTCCACCGCCGTTAAAAAAGACTCTGAAATTCCTCGGCAATCGTCCGGAGAGTCTGGTCGTTAGAGTCTTGCAACACAAAAATGCGGATATATTTCATACTATCGCTTTTGCCTGCGGCGGCACTTTGCTTGTCAGGGTGCGCTACCCACTTGGATGAAACAAGGCAGATGCGTTCATATTGGGAATCAGGCGATTACAAAGCAGCGGCTTTGTCCGCCGCCGAAATGGCAGAAGGCGCCGAGGATTCAGCCGACGAGCTCGTTTGGCTCTTGGATGAAGGCAGCGCCAGCCGCGCAGCCGGGCAAATATCCCAAAGCATTAAGGCTTTTGATAAGGCTTATGATCTTGTTCAAAAGTTCGATTCCGAGCCGGAGATAAATTTGGCCGCAGAATCCAAAGCCTTGCTTACAAATCTTTCATATCTTCCGTATACGGGATACAATTACGACAGGATAATGCTGGGGACTTACCAAGCTTTAAACTGCATGGAAACCGGTGATATAGACGGGGCGGCAGTGATGCTAAAACGCGTTGAAAACTTTCAACGGGATGCCGAGAGAAAGAACGCCGAAAGAATAAGCTATGGAATGGAAAGCGCGGCAAGAACATCCGGAAGCACAGTGGATGGCAAGCGCGTTTACGACGCAAACAGGGCAATGTCGGATGTTAGATTCCAGAATGCTTTGGCGGGGGTTTATGGAAGTGGAGCGTCGGTTTTTAAGGGGTCTCGCGGCAATTACGTTAATCCTTTTGCCTATTGGCTTGACGGGGTGTATTTTATGGCGTGCGCAAAGGATTCTGCTGACAGGCAAAGATCCGTCGATAGTTTCAGAATATTGTCTTCAATGGTTGAAAACAAGTACGTCGCCGAAGATTTAAGGCAGGCGGGAAAAGTGGCAG
>FR901601.1:958-1902 GCA_000438015.1 Coraliomargarita sp. CAG:312
GCCACAACTTATGTTATTTACGAGACGGGATGCGCTCCGCTGCGCGACCAGGTTCGCATAGATATTCCGGTGTTTCTGGCGACCAACGATGTGCCTTATGTAGGCGTAAATTTTCCGCGGCTGCGCTATGTCGGGAAATACTCTCCAAATTTAAGCGTTTCGGCGGGCGGCAAATCATATCCTCCGCTTATCGTTGCGGATATGGATAAAATAGTCGCAGAGGAGTTCAACAACGAACTCCCGCTTGTCATAGCCAAAACTCTGCTTTCGGCCGGGACAAAGGCGGCGCTTCAGTATGGATTGCAGGAGTCGGTCCGTGCCGCCTCTAACGGAGACAGCGCGCTGCTCCTTGCCGCCATGATAGTTGGGTCCATATATCAAGTTTCTATGAACGACGCCGATTTGCGGACTTGGAGCACCCTTCCAAAACAGATTAAAATTTCCCGCATGCCAACCCCAAAAGACGGAAAAATATTCATAGACGGCCGCGAAGTAAAAGTTGATGTTTCCGCTCGGGCAAATATCGTTTGCGTAAACAAGCCTTCCGCTTTTTCGCAGATTTCGATTAGATGCTTTGCAATAGGGAAACACTGAACGTTTTTATGTCTGGACACTTTTCAAATAAAATTTAAGATAAAGGTAAGATGAAAAATATTTTAAAGGTTTTTTGCTGCGGATTATTTTTTGCCGCCGTTGTTGGATGCTCTAGCGTGAATACGGTTGAGAATGCAGATTTCGGATCGGGGGCTAAAATGGTCTCGGATAAGCGCATAATCACCGACGATGGGCTTGACGATATAGCTTACATCGCAGGGGTGAACGAGTCCAACACTTCTGCTGGACTTCTAAAAATACAGGTGGAACTTGTGAACCGCACGGAATCAGCGCGCAATTTCAACTATTGCTTTGAATGGTTTGACGGCGACGGAATGCTGATTGCATCT
>FR901601.1:1910-5126 GCA_000438015.1 Coraliomargarita sp. CAG:312
CGGAATGCTGATTGCATCTCCCGAGCCGATATGGATTACATCGTCGATAGATGCGGGGGAAAGCAAGTATGTTTCCGCCGTTGCTCCCAGCGCCAAGGCGCGCGATTTCCGCTTGAAACTCTTGGGAAATGTGCGCGGCTACTAATTTCAACTTGATATGAAAATGAAAAAAACACTAGTTATTATTTCGTCGTTTCTATGCGCAGCTGCCGCAATACTTTCGTCCGGATGCGGTTCAAATGCAGAATATGTGGAAGCGGGAGGTTCCCGTTCCCTAATATCAACGGATAAAATAAATATAGCCGATTGGAATAAGGCGGCGGACGCACTTGTAAATTCAATGCTTTCGTCGTCGGCGTTTGAGAAGTTGAAAAAACCTGCCATCCTCCAAGTAAGCCGCATAATAAACCGCACTAGCCAGAGAATCGACACGGATTTGCTGACAAAGCGTATTACCATAACATTGAATAATTCCGGCCAGGCGATAGTAAAAAGTACAGACAAATATTCAACAGAGCTTGCCGAATACAAACGCTTCATGGGCGGAAAATCTACTCTCCCCACAGCCGACGTGACCCTCTCAGGAAAAATAATAGAGGACAGGGAGTCCGTCGGGCGCGACAGGGAGGTGACGTACACTTTTCAGATGTCTCTTAATGTCGATGGACTCCAAGTCTGGGAAGACCAAAAACAGATTGCAAAGCAGGAAACAAAATCGTTATTCTAACTTTGAGCGTTTAGAAAATATAAAGATAGTTTGAGGATATTTATTTTCTTATATAAAAAAGCGGAAAGCCTGTCGGGAACTTTCCGCTTTTTTGTTCGCGTACATTAGTTGAAATACAGCATCTTAAAGTTGCGCATTTCAACCGGGAATGTATTGCCTTTACCCCAGCGCAAAGTATGCGTTTTTTTCAGGTCGTCAAAATCTTCCACGGTTATGGATGCCCCTATGGACAAGTTTTTCTCAAAGGCGACAAGCCCCAAAGCCGCAGCGGGAATATCTATCTCATATGTGTATCCGCCTGTGGGTATCTCAAATTTGCCTTCTATATCGGCGGCAGATTGCCCGAATTGAGTTTTTACGGGTATGGATTTTAATCCTTGGGATTGGTGCGCTGCGACCGCAAATGTGGTGCATTCGCCAGGCGCGTTTTTGTCATCAACTTTAAACGATAGTTCAAGATGGTCAAAGTTGCGGTATTTTTTTATATCGTTTGTGAAATCGAAACCGTTGTCTTTTACAAACACCTTTACTTTTAGAATATCGCGCGTATACGAAAACTGGGCGGATGCGGAAAGATCGGATTCTTGAGGGAGGGGGCCGTCCCTTGTTTCGTCAATTTTTACAGTTTCCGGAGGAGTGTTCGGATTTTTTACGATTAAAACCTTTTCCGGAAGGAATAGATTTGTTTCATCCGGGCGCTTTGTTTCGTCAAATGAAATTATTTCCGCCTCAGAAATTTCTATATTTGAAAAGTCTCCCTCCAGTATGAGAGGCCGCTCGGTTGCCGAGAAAGATATGCTGTCTGGAATGAAATTGCCGTGAGACAACTTGTCTATCATTCCCCATCCCGATTTCAAAGGGGAAGAGCCCGCATGGTACAAAGTGAAGTTCGAGCGGTTCGGAGACTTGTTTTTTATTGTTATTTTAGCATGGTTTTTTGGATCGGAGTTCCATATTGCCAAAACGTCATTTTCATCTACCTTGAAGCGCAGCACATAAAGGTTTTTATTTTTAGAGCTGAACTTTCCGGCAAACTCTCCGTTCTTTATTATATGCGAAATGCTTTGGAGAGCGTAGTATGCGGGTTTTGGAGTCAAGTCGTACTTCACCAAGCCGAAATTGTCTTCAAGTTCGCTTTCATCAATTCCGTCGTCCTGGAAGTCGTACCACCAAATTCCTTTTATCCAAGGAATCGTGCGGGCCAATAAATAAAGCCGGGCCGCGTAATCTGCGCTTTGCGCGTAGGTGTATCCGTTTCTTCCGGTTCTGTTGTTGAATCCCATTTCGGTTATGAACAAATCTTTTGTCTTGCCGGAATTGTACTTCTTTACGATTTCGCCGACTCCCAACATGCGCTTATACCATGCTTCTGGCGTGCGGTTAAACTGGCTTTCGGAGTGGTTGTATGTGTGCAGGCTGAGAACATCGCAGTTTTGTATTACTCCGGTTTTCAGCAATTCTTCAAATTCTTTGTCACCTTTGCATATGCTGTTTAAGACCACGGTTGCATCGGCATCCGCGGCTTTTATCTTTTCATAGGACTTTTTCAGAAGATCGGCATATCCTTTTGGGGTGCTGGTTCCGCGAAATTTTGGCATACCGCATCCTCCGTCCCATTCGTTCCAAACTTGGTAGAAAGCGTTTTTGCCTTTCAGCTTTTTTGCGACATCGGCTGCGAAGTTGGAGTATGCTTCGGCGGAGGCGTTGGTTTGGGGATAGGCGCCTCCGTCGTAAAGCGGGTTCCCGTACGCCAATACGGAAAGCTGGACAAGCCCGGCTTTTTGGGCTTCTGAAGGAGCTTCCAAAAACATTTTAGGATAGTCGTATTTGCCTTTTTCGCGCTCTACTTGCGACCAGTATATGTCGTCGCGTATAGAGTTGAAGCCGGCGTCTTTTATCATTTTGAGGTTTAATTTTAGGTCGCCTTTATATTGCGCAAAGTGCGTGCATACGCCCATATAAAACTTAGGCGTATTTACGGTTGGGCTTGTTGGCGTTTCGGCCTTTGCGAACATTGCCAGAATGCAGCAGAGCAGGGATGCAAAAATATTTTTTTTCATAAACGTTTTGTGGATTCGATTTATAGTGCGTCAGTCTAGAATTAATGCGTTTAACTTTGAGGTGTCAGTTGAATTTCTGCCCGGAGCATTAGACCATCTCAGCATAGGCTGATTTGAGAGAGGCTCGTTTTCGTTATCATTGTCGTTTACAAGTATTCCGCAGCCTATAGCCATTCCGCGCTCAAATGATTTCAGCCCGAATAGCTTGGGGCTTAAGGATATTTTGTAGATGGTTGTGTTTTGGTCTCTGGTAGCTTCGGATTTAATTAAAGATTTGTCTCTGGAGAATTTGTCTGAATCGCAAAGAATTTTAACTTCGCCATTGTCGAGAAGAACCGTTGCAGACAAGCTTTGCGCATGGGGTTCTGGGATCTTTAAAAATATCTGGGCACAGTCGCTCAATTCAGGCTTTTTAGAATTTACAAAATG
>FR901601.1:5184-12189 GCA_000438015.1 Coraliomargarita sp. CAG:312
GCGTCGGGTTGGTAAGAGGCATTAAAATTTGCAGATAAATCGTCTTTTCCGCTAAAGACCTCTTTTACCGGTTGCCAGGGGAGTATTGTATTGTATGAAAAATCCTGCGCGTCCGACTCAAAAGGCGTGCGCGGGACAGAATACATTATTCGCGGAAGCTGTTTTTGAGTATGTAGCGCGTTGTAGGCCACCGGTTTTGTCGAGAGTATTTTTACGTTTGAAAAGTCTCCTTTTAATATGAGAGGCATCATTCCAACGCAAAAAGTTATTGTGTCGGTTTCTGATTTAACGTTCCTGTCTTTTAGAAAATCGCGCCTTCCCCATTGGCGTTTTTGGGAAATTCCTCCCGCGGTAAAAGCTTCGATGTCAGTTTTTACTTCAGCTGAGTTTTTTAAAGTGGCCTGTATTTCAGTGTTTTCGTCTATATTCCAGAGGGCGTAAACATCTTTGCCGCGCAATTTGAATTTCAGTATTTTAAGCGAACTTACCGGCGTTTTTTCAAATCCCTCAAAATCGGCGTTTTTGACTATGTCGGAAATGCTTTTTAGCGCGTAATACGCGGGTTTGGGGGTGAAATCCGCCTTGATTATGCCGAAATTGTTTTCATTGTAATCGCTGTCCCATCCGTCGTCTTGGAAATCGTACCAATATATTCCTTTCAGCCACGGGAGCGTGCGCGCGAGCAAGTAAATTTTTGCGGCTTGTATTGCCGTTCTTTCGTAAGTTGAGCCGGCGTTCGAGGTTTGATTGGGATAGCCCATTTCTGTTATGATAAGCGGCTTTAACTGGCCGTCGTTGTATTTTTTTAACATATTTTCTATGTTTTGCATTCTGGCATACCAGGCTTCGGCAGTATTAAATGTTCTTTGTTCACCGTAATTGTAGGTGTGCAGGGTTGCGACATCGCAGTTTTTCAAGACTCCTGTGGCGAGAGATTCCTCAAAGAAGGAGTCTCCCTTGCATATTGAATTCAGCAAGACTAGTGCTTCGGAATCTTCGGCTTTTATTGCGGCATAAACTTTTTCCAATAGTTTTGCATATCCCGGTGCGGTGCTTTTACCCTTGAAGCCGGGCATACCGCATCCTCCGTCCCATTCGTTCCATACTTGGTAGAGCCTGATTTTGCCTTTGAGGTTTTTTGCCATAAAACCAGCGTAGTTGGCAAACCCGTCTATTGCTTCGGGAGTCTCAGGATAGCCACCGCCGTTGTAAAATATGTTTGCATAATCCAATATCAGAAGGGGATTCAGATTCTTTGACGAGGCGTACGACAGATATTTCTCGGCATGTGGAGGCATTGATAATACGCCTTTTTGTTTTTCCACCGAACTCCATGTCGCCTCGTCCCGAATTGAGTTGAATCCCGCCTGCAAGAGCATGTCCACATTCTTTTCGAGAATGCCTTTGCCTTGCCAAAAGTGCGTGCAGGCGCCCATTATAAACTTTGGCATTCCTGATTTCTCGTATTTTAACATCGACTCGGATTGTATTTCTTCAGACTGCTTGCCTTGGGGGGCGGAAGTTTTCTTTACGGCGTTTAAAATTTCGGTCTTGCAAGTTGTTGCCACGACGACGAGGCAAGCTAGGCATATTAGCGCGAAAAGTATTTTTTTCATATGGCTATTTTAGTGTGGTGGTGCGGTTATTTGTTTTTTTCCACTTTAAGGTTGTGTATATAATACGAGACTTCCGATACTCCATTTTTATTCCCGTCCAATATCAGAGACTGGAATTTTAGTGGGTAGTCCAACTTTTTATCGTTGTTTCCTCCCCAAGAATTGCGCACGGAATCCGGGGTAAGCGATAACTCCGCTTTTTGCCATTGACCGCTGCGCGGGGAGACTTTTTTCTGGAATTGAAATACTTCTCCTGTGGAATCCACAATCCTAACGGCAATCTGAGTCATAATTTCAGGAGTGTCGCAAAGGAACTCCCAAGATACTTTCAAATTGAGGTCTTCCGGAGATTTTGCGATTTGCGGAAGATTTTTTGGCGATATTTCCGCATACCATTGCTTTATCGGAAGCATGGTGACCTTTACGACTTTTAGTCGCGGGGAATAGTCTGTTATCCATTCTATAGACTGCTGGCTGCTTGGGTTGGACACTTTCCAAGCGCCCGGAGAATCGAAGTCTGCATAATCTGCTGCGGATATATTAGAGGCTGCTGCCAATGCAAGCGTCAAAGAGAGAACTTTAGCAATATATTTTGTCATAACGGTAGAACTAAATATAAATTAGTTTAGCATACAAACATTCTTGCTTCTAGTAAAAAGAAATTTTAAACGATTTTTAAAACTTGATAGCGGCGCGGGTTTTATTTCAAGATAGGCAAATGCAAAATAAATACCGGCGTCAGGTTTCATTGGATGGGTTTGGGGCTGTTGGGCAGGAGCGCCTTTCCAACGGAGTTGTCGCGCTTGTCGGAGTCGGTGGAGTCGGGTGCGCAGCTTTGCCGCTTTTGATAGGCGCAGGAGTTGGGCGCATAATGGTGTTTGACTGCGATATCGTCAGCTTGCACAACCTTCATAGGCAGACAGTTTATTCAGAGTCCGAAGTCGGAAGGAAGAAAGCGCATTTGTCTGCTGAGAAATTTTCCGGCCTCAATTCTGATGTCCGAATAGAGGTATACGACATGAAAATTACTTCGGATTCGAGGTCTTCCAATTTGCTGTCCGAATGCGATTTTTGCATAGACGCCACGGATTCATTTCAGTCTCGCCTTTCGATTTCTTCCATTTGCCGGGCTCTGAAAATGCGGCTTGTAATGGCGTCCGCGGAAGGGTATGTTTCCCAGCGGATTTGTTTTGGGGGCGATTTTTACTTGGACGATATAATTTCCGATCCCGAAGCCATTGAAGAGCCTGCGAAATGCCGTTCAATTTTTCCTCCCGCAGCGCATTTAAGCGGCGTTTTGGCTGCTTCTTCCGCCTTGGAGGCCATCGTAAATCCCGCGAGCTACAAATGCGGGGACATGCTTTTATTCGACCATTTAAATTCTAAATTTCAGTCTTGCAGATTGGTGAATTAAAGGCTTGTAGATCGTTAAAAATTGGACACTATTTAAATATCTGGACGTCCGGTTTGCGCGGCTGCAAACTGTGAGGCTTGTGTACGACAAATGAAAATTACCGCAAATTCAAAAATATTCGAAGTAAGGGAAAACCTTAAAATTTCCGATTTTATATCCGAGCAGGGGTTTAATCCACGGCGGTGCGTGGTTGAATTAAATGGCGCGGCGATGAAGTTTTCAGATTTTGAAAATTTATCCCTCAAGGATGGAGACGTTCTTGAAATAATGCAAATTGTAGCGGGCGGATAAAGGTATGGTATATACTGATTTAAATACGGAAATCGACGTTGGTTCAAGCGGCCACCTTTTGGAATTTGGGCCGTTTAAAGCGCTTGTGGATTGCGGGATGCATCCCAAGCACATGGGAATTTCCGCCTTGCCGAATTTGTCAAAGATAATCCCGGAAAGTTTGGATTTCATAGCTGTCACGCATGCACATTTGGACCATTGCGGCGCGCTTCCGGTTGTCGCCCGCAATCAAAACCACGCGCATATTCTCGTCGCAAACGAAGGGCATGAGCTTCTTTACCGAATGATGCGCAACTCGAGAAGCGTAATGGCAAGACAGCGGGAGGAGTTTAACATAAAAGAGTATCCGCTATTTGAAAACTCCGCAATAGACTCTTTAAAAAACCGGGTTCTCCCGATGCAGTTCTTCCACGAAAGAAAATTCGAAATAGACGGAGATATTGCGACGGTTTCATTTTATCCCTCCGGCCATATTCCAGGAGCATCGTCGGTGATGTTCGAGCATAAAAAGCAAAAGGTTCTGTTTTCCGGCGATATATCTTTTCATTCGACAAGCATAGTCAAAGGAGCTGTTCCGCCTGCGGGGAGAGTGGATGTTTTGGTCGTGGAAACAACTCGAGGTTCATATTCGCGCCCGGCGGGAACTTCATATGAAAGCGAGGTTGACAGGCTTGTAATGTCGATATCCCGCGTAGTGCGCGACGGCGGCAGCGTCTTGATACCGGCTTTTGCATTGGGGCGGATGCAGGAAATACTTTGTCTAATAAAAAAAGCCAAGTCCCAAAAGAAGATACCCGACGTTCCTGTTTACGTGGGCGGATTAGGTTTGGACATAGCCGAATATCTTGTCAAGGCGTCGGCTTCAACATTCTCTTTTAACAAACAGGCAATGGACGGCGTAAAAGTGCTCCGTTCTGAAATTGTGCCTGGAAAAGATTTTGACGAGAAGGGAATTTACATTTTGGGAAGCGGGATGCTTGTGGAGCATACTCCCAGCTACCTTGCCGCCGCCGCAATGATTGATAACCGCGCCAATGCGATATTTTTTGTGGGATATGCGGACGTTGACACTCCCGCCTACAAGCTTCTCCGCACTCCAAACGGCGAACAGTTTGCTTTTCGTGATTTGTTTTTCGTCGGAAACGTAAACGCAAAAATAGACAAGTTTGATTTGACTTCCCATGCGGACCGCGAAGAAATTTTGAATTTCGTTTTGGAAAAGGACCCCAGAACTGTAATTCTTACGCACGGGTCTTACGAGTCCCGCGAGTGGTTTATGGATCAAATATTGGACATATCTCCCAAGACTTCTGTCATAATTCCAGAACCTTCGGAGACTATTGAATTTTGAATTTAATTAAATTCACGGGAGAGGTTGTATTTATAATAAATGGAGGGGGTATGAATATTCGATTTTTCCAAATTTTCTTGGCAATTGCGCTTTCTGCGGAGTGCAGCGCAGGGGATTTTAGATGCGGAGAGCCTATTCCGGTCGAGAAGTACGGGCAGATTGGTTCGGGGGGACTTATAAACAACGCGGTTGGGACGTTGGATTCAGACGGCAAAAAACTTCTTTTATGCTATTCGTCGGGATGTATGATGAATAAAAATATTTTTCATTCATACCTGGAAATAGGACGCGCTGAAGACGGAGCCCCGCTTTTTAAAAAGTCTGCTAGGTTCGATTCTCCCGAATGCGGCTTCAACAACAGAACAAGAATATTCAAATCTCGCGACGGCAATACATACGCATTTTTTGCGACTCCACAGGGGCTTTTGCGCGCTAAAGTTGATTCTATTTCAGGAAAATTTTCATTTTTTGGAAAACTGCTTAAATGCGGGCAGTTTTGCGCGATAGTTGAAAATCCGGACGGGTCCTACTATATTTACACCAGCGCAAAGACGGTTCTGAAGGAGCCTGAAAAAAAAGAGGTACATCCGTGGAACGGGCAGCGCTATGTGCCGTTCGACGGCAGTTTAATTTGGCGCAAGGGCGAATACCGCTCGTATTTGCAAGTGCAAAAACTGGATTCCATAGATTCCGAAAATTTATCAGAACCCAAGCGCGCAACAACTTCTACTTCGGAGGTTATTTCCTATACATGCGGTGATTCTTACTCCGATTCTAGCGGAACTGTCCACATGTTTGTAGGGACGCGCGAGGGTGTAATAACTTATTATAATGTCAAAGGCGGCGGAATGCTTTCTCCGGTAAAACTTTGCAAGGTTGGCGATGTTGCATTGCGCGCTCCTTGGGTCGACAATTCCCCGGTTGTAATGTTGCGCGGGGGCAATCCAGATTTGTATGCCGGCGGAGAGGGCGGAATATACTATTACGGATTCGACCGCTGGATGCCCGATGGTACTCCCGTTTTTAAGCGCGATTTGCGGGCGCGCGAAGTTAATACACGCCTGTTTTTCGGAAGCCTCCCGGTTGTCGAGGCTGTAGATTGGGACGGAGACGGGCTGACCGATATTGTAATAGGGAATTCACAAGGGCAAGTTGGCTGGGCTAAAAATGTAGGCTCGCCTGGAAACCCGAAGTTTCTAGAACCGGATTTATTCTTGAAGAACGGCGAGGAATTTATGGAAAAGGGCGGCTACTTGAATCTTCAAGGCCCTGAGGAGGCACAATGGGGATATGTCGGTCCGGCGGCATTCGATTGGGATGAAGACGGCATTCTGGATTTGCTTACGGGAGATAATTCCTCCCATTTCGGCGTATATTTTAACCTGGCCGGGAAGGGCGGGGCTAATTTTGCGGAACGGAAAATGCTATATTGCAACGGACTTGAAATCCACGGTACATGGCGCCAAAGGCCGGGGATTGCCCGAATGCAAAACGGGAAAATTGCTTATGTCATTCTTGATTGGGACGACCAGGTACGCCTATATTGGCGCATGGACAAGCTCAATCTCGTTGATGCCGGCAAGTTAAGGCTTGTAGACGGTTCTCCCATTACCGCAACGGGCACCCAAAACGGGGAGTGCGGGCGAATAAAATTCGATCTGGCGGACGTAGACGGCGACGGAAAAACCGATATTCTAATGGGGACAATCGGCTGCAATTCTGTTCCAAATTTGTCCGCCGGAATACCACGCAATTTGGCGGGCAGCATGATGGCTGCAAGCGTGCTTTGGCTTAGGAACGTCGGGTCTGAAGACAATCCTATTTTTGAATATCCGCGACTTATGATGCTAAAAACTTCTTTGGAAGGCGATTCCTGCGGGGAGTCCGTTCCGACGAAATTTGGGTGGCATTCATGCTCCGTGTCAAAAGCGGATTTCGGCGGAGATTTACAGGGGCTTTTAGTCGGCATGGAAGACGGCAATATTTACTTCTATAAATTCTCCCAGATAGATTGGAGGGATTTCAACTCTCTGGAACGGAAAAAGGCAAAAAACAAAAAAAACGGTTAAGAACTTTTTGCTCCAAAAAGGAATTTCCGGCTTTCCGCCTCAGCATATTGCCCGCGGCGGCGGTAGAATCAAGAAGCGAAAATTTTTTCTCTGCGTCCGTCTTTGCGTTTTTTCCCAGATGGAATGCTTGAGTTTGCCTTCAACGCTTGCGCGTTTAATTTTTATCTTTCCTCTATCGCGCATCAAAGGGAAAATCCTTATTCAAGCAATTGCCGCTGAATCTTTGCGGGCGCATTATGCAGAGGCAAAAAAGCGGCGCACACA
>FR901601.1:12200-19485 GCA_000438015.1 Coraliomargarita sp. CAG:312
GGCGCACACAGTTTTTGTGCGCGCCGCTTTTTTCTTTTTAGGCGGGGGAGATTTCCCCCCATCTGCGTCCAATTCCGCAAACTTCGTTAAAATTCGAATTTGGACTGGCTCATTCTGCGGTTAATTTCCGCTATTACCGCCTTTTCGGCGTCTTCGCCATGGGCTTCAAATGTGACGGAAAACCGCACAAACGCACCGGCGTCGTCCCATGGGACAGTGCTAATCAAGTGTTCGGTTATCATCCATTGAGAGAAATCTTCCCCTGTTTTGAATTCTACTCGGCTTCCGTCTGGAAGTATTGCCGCCTTGGGGGCTGGCATGTAGAGGAAGAATCCGGCGTTGGGCTTGCGCGGTTTAAACCCTAAGTTTTCAAGCACCTTTACAAGCATATCCATGCGGCGCGAATATTTTGCGGCTATGGCGCGCGTTATATTCGGATTTTCCAATCCTTTTGCCGCTGCGAGTTGTATTCCTAAGAACTGTCCCGAGTCTGTATTGTCCTTAACGTCTCCGTAGGCTTTTACTATTAGCGGATTTCCGCATACCCAACCTATCCTCCATCCGGTCATATTATGGCTCTTTGAAAGAGAGTGCAATTCGACAGCCACATCTTTTGCGCCTTCCACTTGCAGAATTGAAAGTGCATTCCCGTCAAATGTAAGCGAAGCGTACGCGGCGTCGGAAACGACTATAAGATTGTTCTTTTTTGCAAAATCTACGAGTTTTTTGAAGAACTCTTTCGTGGCGCTTGCGCCGGTCGGATTGTTTGGATAATTTACGACGATTGCTTTTGCCCGTTTTAGAATATCTTGAGGAATAGAATCTAAATCTGGAAGGAAACTATTCGATTCTTCTAGCTTTAGATTGTAAACTTCGCCTCCGAGATATTTTGCGTGCGTACCGAAAATGGGATAGCCTGGAATAGTCATTATTACGACATCTCCGGGGTTTATGAAGCAATTTGGCAGAATGCTCAAAGCCGCTTTAGAGCCAATTGAATGTAAAATCTCCGTGTCTGGGTCGAGGTCGACGCCGAAGACTGCCTTCATATATCCGGCTGCTGCAACCTTGAAATCTCTGCCTCCGTTGTCCGCATAGCCGCGGTTGGCAGGGTCTTTTGCGGCTGCGTATAGGGCGTCAACAACTTCAGGGAAAGCCATGTCGTCGGGTTCTCCGACTCCCATGTCTATAATGGAGACATCGGGTTTTGCGGCTTTTGCGGCGCGCTTGGCCCGCTTTATCTTCTCGAATTTATAAATGGCATTGCTTTTGCCATAATTAATGCCGCCGATTCTTTCGGCAAATAGGCTTTGTATGTATGAATCGCTCATCTTTTTTGGCTTTATCGTTTATATGGGTTGATTTTTTTATAAAAGTGTTAAGGATATAAGAAATAAGAGAGTAGGATTAAAATCAATGAAAATAATAACTTCTCCAAAAGAAATGGCCGCATTTGCAAAACAGATGCGTTCCGAAAATAAAAAAATAGCCCTTGTCCCTACGATGGGAGCTCTGCATGATGGTCATCTCAGCCTTATTGACATAGCAAAGAGCAGGGCTGACGTGGTTGTAGTGTCGATATTCGTGAATCCTACTCAGTTCGGCCCAAATGAGGACTACGACAAGTATCCGCGGCAATTGGAGGCGGATGTTGCCGCATGCGAGTCCAGAGGGGCAACGGTTGTGTTTGCGCCGTCGCCGTCGGATATTTACGCTCCGGACGCTTCAACTTATGTAAACGAAGAACAGATTAGCCAGCATCTTTGCGGAAAATCCAGGCCAAAGCATTTCAGGGGAGTCACCACCGTAGTCGCCATTTTATTTAACATAGTAAAGCCCGATATCGCCGTTTTTGGCGAAAAGGACGCCCAACAAATCTCAATTATAGAACGCATGGTCAGGGATTTGTTTATGGATGTTGAGATTGTGCGCGCGCCTATTGTCCGCGATGAAAACGGGTTGGCGCTTAGTTCGCGAAACAAGTATATGGACAAGCTTGAGAGAATCGGCGCGGCTCGCGTGCACGCCTCTCTTATAGCGGGAAAGAAACTTGTCGACGACGAGGGATGCACAAATGTGGACAGGGTTAAGGCTTTGGTCATAAATACTGTCACAAATGCAAAGACGCGCGTTATATACGTTGAAATTGTAGATGCGAAGACTTCTTTGCCTGTTTCAGAGATAAAAATTGGGCACTGCCGCATCAGCATTGCGGTATGGTATGGGCAGACTCGCCTAATCGACAATATAGGCGTTTAACTAAACTTAAATTGAAAATAAAAAAATGAATTTCGACGTAGTAGTTGTCGGAAGCGGAATTGCGGGGCTTAGTTTCGCCCTAAAAACCGCTAAACTAGGGCATAAAGTAGCCATCGTTACCAAAAAGGAGCGTTCGGATACCAATACAAACCATGCGCAGGGCGGCATTGCCAGCGTCACTAGCTGTGCGGACGATTTTGAGTCGCATGTCCGCGATACTTTGATTGCCGGAGACGGCCTTTGCCGCGAAGATGTAGTTCGGGCAATCGTAAAATCGGGGCCCGCGCAAATAAAGGATTTAATCGCCGAAGGCGTAGAATTTACAAGCCTCGAAGATGGAACTCCGTCTTTGGGGAGGGAAGGCGGGCACTCCCAGAGGCGCATATTGCACGTAAAAGACTATACGGGAAGGGCGATAGAGGAGGCTCTTTTAAAATGCGTAGCTGAAAATAAGAATATCACCGTATTCGAGCATCATTTCGCGATAGACTTGATTACGCGCTCAAAGGCGAAATCGCTTGTGGAAAAAACCGGAGACAGCATTGTTGGAGTGTATGTTTACGACGTAAAAAATAGCTGCGTAAAAAGATTTAAGACTCCAGTCGTGATGCTTGCAACCGGAGGCACGGGATGCGTTTATCTTTATACCACCAATCCGGAGATAGCCACAGGGGACGGTATCGCCATGGCGTATCGCGCCGGCGCGGAAGTGGCTAATCTTGAATTCATACAATTCCATCCTACTGCCCTATATTCCCAGACAGGAGAGAGATTCCTTATATCCGAGGCTGTCCGCGGAGAAGGCGCAATTTTGCGCAATGGCAAAGGGGAGGCGTTTATGGAAAAGTACGACCCCAGAAAGGATTTGGCTCCGCGCGATATCGTTGCAAGGGCGATAGACAGCGAGATGAAGCGCTTGGGAACTCCGCATGTGTGGCTAGATATAACCCACCGCTCGGCTGAGGAGCTGCGAAACCGCTTTCCGCAAATTTACGAACATTGTTTGGAAAAAGGCATAGACATATCAAAAGACTACATGCCGGTGGTTCCCGCCGCCCATTATATGTGCGGCGGAGTCTTGACTAAGCTCGACGCTTCAACCTCAATCAAGGGCCTTTATGCGTGCGGGGAAGTTGCTTGCACAGGGCTTCACGGGGCGAATAGGCTGGCAAGCAATTCGCTTTTGGAGGCAGTTGTCTTGGCTAACAACGCTTCCATTGCGGTTGACGAATATTTGAAGTCGGCAGACTCGCGTGAACAGGATGTTCCGCTTTGGAAAGACGGAGACATGCGCGATCCCGATGAAAGGGTTGTGCTCCAACACAATATGGGAGAGCTGCAGCGAACCATGTGGGACTATGTGGGAATCGTCCGTTCGACAAAACGCCTTGAACGCGCGCTAAACCGCTTGGAAAACTTGCACAGGGAAATAGACGAGTATTATTGGAATTTCAAGATAGAGCCTGCTCTAATAGAATTGCGCAACGAGGTTCAGGTCGCAATTTTGATAATCCGTTCCGCCCTTTCCCGGCACGAGAGCCGCGGTTTGCATTGCACGTTGGATTATCCCGAGAAATTGCCGGCAGCGCGGGATACAATCCTAAAGAGGGAAACATTTTAACTAATCAGTCTGCGTATTCTCAAAATGAATTTTGAAAAGTATATTCTTGGTATTCCCGATTTCCCTAAAGAAGGGGTGCTTTTTTACGACATAACTCCGCTTATGGCAAATCCGGAAGCCTACCAACAGGTAATCGCGGAGCTTTCCGCCAAAATAGCCCAATACAAGCCTACAAAGATAATGGCTGCGGAATCGCGCGGATTTTTTTTCGGGCCAGCTGTCGCGCTTAATTTGCGCTTGCCTTTTATTCCTATACGAAAAAAAGGCAAACTTCCGCGCGAAACCATAGATGTGAGCTACCAGCTTGAATACGGCACAGACACGTTGTGCGTCCATAAGCAAGATATTGCAAAAGATGACAGTCTTGTGGTTCTTGACGATATTCTCGCAACCGGGGGAACGGCTGAAGCGATGTGTAAGATGGTGGAGCTTTCGGGTGCGAAAGTCGCCTGTTGCGCGTTTTTTATGGAGCTTGCATTTTTAAAAGGAAGAGACAGGCTGTCGGGCAGAAATGTTGTGTCGATGCTCGTAAAGTAAACATATTTTTTCCCGATATATAACCAGATGAAAGCTTTAATAAATTCGCTATTTTTATGCTTGATGCTGATTTTTTGCGGCTGCGCGTCGGAAGTTCAGTTTTATCCTATGTCTCCGGGCTATGCCGGAGAGCCTGTCCCGCTTGAAGATGTCCAGCTTTTTATAACTCAAAAGCCTCCCTATAAATATAAGGAACTTGGAATGGTCACGTACAATACCAGCGGCGGATATCCCCAAAACGAAATCGATATATACCAGAAGTTAAGGGAAAAGGCTGCCCAAATTGGAGCCAGCGGAGTTATTATAATGAATTCGCAGTCTGCGGTTCAAAGTTTCCCCTCTTATTCTGTGGATATGTACGGAAATTTAGTGGAGACTTCTAATATATATTCAAATACGCTTTATCGCGGAATGGCAATAAAGCGGTTATAATACGCGAATGGCTGAAGTTTTTCTTTGCGCGGATTGGAGCTCTTTATTAAGATTATTATCGCTTGTGAATAAGCGTTTTTTAGTGGCTTGAGCTTCTTATCCGCCGGGGCGGTTAAGCCGCATTGCCGTTTTTTTCCGCCTTTTTAGTTGTGGGCGGAGATTGTTTTTGTGAAAGGCGGAGTTTTTTCTTGAGCGGCGCATTATAAGTTGTAATATCGCGCCTTTGTTTTTTTAAGATGAAGTACTTTTTGCCAATAGTTTTGCTTACGGCTTCAAATGTGTTTATGATGTTCGCATGGTACGGACATTTGAAATTTAAGTCGGCTTCATTGTGGATTGTTATCGTCGTAAGCTGGTTGATTGCCTTTTTCGAATATTGCCTTCAAGTCCCGGCAAACAGAATAGGGCATCAATATTTTTCCGCCGCGCAGCTAAAAACTATGCAGGAGGTTATAACTCTTGTTGTCTTTTGCGTATTTTCCGTCCTTTATTTAAAAGAGGAATTAAAGTGGAACTATTTTGTGGGATTCGCATTTATGGTTTTGGCGGTATTTTTTGTATTTAAAAAATGGTAGCAAAATTTTTTATGCATAGAATAATTGGCTGGTATGGAATGTAAAATATTGGAAAATAAAAAGCGCTGTTCGTGTTCTTACGGGTGCCCAAAATCTGGGTTCTGTTGCGAGTGCATCAAATACCATGTATCAAAACGCCAATTGCCGGCATGCTTTTTCCCGCCGGATGCGGAAAAAACATACGACCGCTCATTTGAGCATTTTGCGCGGTTGGTGGCAGAAAAAAAAGTCTAGATTGTGGCTGCGCTAGGTGGAAAGTCGTCAAAGGCGCGCGTGGAAATACTGTCTCCTGCGGGGGATTTCATATGTTTAGACGCGGCCTTGCAGGCAGGCGCAGACGCCGTGTATTTCGGTTTGAAGGGCAGCAATATGCGTGCCGGGGCTAAGAATTTTGAAACTAAGGATATGAAAAAAATAGTCCGCAAGTGTTCAAAATTCGGAGCTAAGGCTTATTTGACGCTAAACACAATCTACTATGAAGGCGAGGAAAAGATTCTGGCGCGCCAGCTTAAAGCCGCAAAATCCGCTGGAGTTTCGGCTGTGATAGCTTGGGATTTGGGCGCAATATCTCTGGCGAATGAAATAGGAATTCCCGTGCATCTTTCAACCCAGGCAAGCGCCGCAAATTCCGGTGCGGTAGCTTCGTACGCGCGCAATTATGCAATTAAACGCTTTGTGCTTGCGCGGGAATGCTCGTTGGAGTCAATTGCGCAAATAAAGAAATCGCTGGCAGCAAAACTTGGCAAGTCCGCGGCAAAAGATATCTCAATAGAAGTTTTCGCGCACGGGGCAATGTGCGTTTCAATTAGCGGCAGATGTTTTCTTTCACAATTTTCATGCGGGAAAAGCGCAAATAGGGGAGAATGTTTGCAGCCGTGCAGGAGAGAATATTTAATAAGCGACATTCGCGGGGGAGAGCCTTCGTTCAAGATAGGTTCCGGATATGTTATGAGCCCCAAGGACTTGTGCACGCTTGGATTTTTGGAAAAACTTATAGATGCCGGGGCGGATTCTCTTAAAATAGAGGGGCGGAACCGCAATGCTGAATACGTTTTTAACGTCACTTCGGCGTATGTTAAAGCCAGGGATTTTTACGCTGAAAACCGCAAGTCTCCGACTTTCGACAAGGATTTTTCGGAATTAAAAAATGCGCTGGTTTCTAATTTAGAGTCTGTTTTTAACAGGGGATTTTCAAGCGGATTTTTTATGGGTAAGCCAGTTGGCGATTGGACTTCCAAAGGGAATGCGGCAAAATCCAAAAAATGTATTTTGGGGCATGTGTTGAATTTTTACTCGCGCCTAGGCGTTGCGGAAATTTCAATTGACGACAACTCTGTTTCATTGGGCGAAGAAATTCAAATCGAAGGCGAAACAACAGGCTTTGTGAGAATGAAAATTGAAAGTATGCAGCTTGGCGGCAACCCAATCGATTTTGCGGGGAAGGGAATGAAGGTTTCGGTAAAAGTTCCAGTAAAGCTTAGGCGCGGAGATAGGATTTTTAAATTTCTATAGCCTGTGCGCTCTTGAAACAGCGGGAGAAAATTTTGTATTATTTTGCCTTTTGTGCGATAATTGCTGATGTGGAAAAGCCTCTATTGATTGACAATCATTATTATTTGTATTTTTATACAGTAAATCAATTGCAACTTGTTAAGGAGGATAAACCACAATGAAAAACATTTCTAGAAGGCAGTTTTTGGCAAATTCAACTGGCGCTCTTGCAATTTTTGCAGGTATGGGCGCATTGCTATCCGGATGCGGAAAAAAGCGCGCATTTCAAATAGGGGTGTGCGATTGGACGCTTGGTTGCGCTGGGTCGGATAAGGCTTTTGACATTGCGAAATCCATAGGGTTGGATGGA
>FR901601.1:19524-25417 GCA_000438015.1 Coraliomargarita sp. CAG:312
CTTCTCCAAAGAATAAGCCCGAGGGTGATTTTTTTACTCCGGACGACATTGCAAAATTTAAGGCTAAAATGGATGAAACAGGCTTAAAAGTTGCGTCAACTGCTCCCACATGCATGAATCCGTGCCCTTTCTATTCGACTGATGGGGCGGTGGAGTTCACATGCAAAGCCATAGATGCCGCTAATGCTTTGGGAGCCCATTCTATACTTCTGCCTTTCTATGGGCCTGCCAATATGCAGGACGCCAATAAAAAAATGGACGAGAAACACTTTGCTCCGCTAGTAAAGCGCTTAAAGGAAGTAGCTCCATATGCCAAAAAGAAAGATGTGCTTGTTTGCATGGAAAACTCTATTTCCGCGGAGGAAAACATTCGTGTCATAGAGGCCGTTGGCAGCGATTATATAAAGGTTTATTTCGATATATTTAACTCTCAGTATTACGGGCATAATACTGTCCGCGACTTAAATCTTTTGGGGAAGAGATACATAGGGGAAATTCATATGAAAGACAAGGGCCATCGCCTAGATTCAGGGTCAGGAATGCCCGAAAGTATGCAAGCCTGCATAGACGCAATTTGCGGTATAGGTTATGAAGGATGGCTAGTTATGGAATTGCACGGGCATAATCCCAAAAAAGACGGAAGCGTGGAGGAAGTATTGAAGCACAATTTGGAATATTTAAAGAAGAGCCGGTTATTTGCATAGTTGTCGTCCAATAATGGTTAAGCCGTTCTTTGGGCTGGCTGGCTCAATGCAAATGGAAACATGTTGGATGGGATGCAATTGTAATTAGATTGCCACTATGAACTTTAGAAATTCGATTTTTACGTTTGTACTATTGTTTTTATCGCTGTCCATCGCGCATTCGTCTTTCTCGGACACATCAAAGGACGGCATGGAAACAGTCCTTTTTAAAAAAGGTGATTTAGGGTACAATACGTTTAGAATTCCCGCCATTTTAGCCGCTAAAGACGGAACGTTATTGGTGTTTATCGAGGGAAGGCTAAATAGCGACGCCGACCATGGTAGGGTAGATATGTTTATGCGCCGATCTCTCGACGGTGGGAAAACGTGGGAACAACCCAGGCTAATTCTTTCCGACGGTAAAAATTCGTGCGGCAATCCCCAGCCGATTCTCGATAAGGCGACGGGCGACATTGTTTTATTCTATTATTGGGCAAACGCTTCGGATTCAGAGACAAAGATAATCTCCGGAAAATCCGCCGATAGGCGCAGGGCTTTTATAGTGCGCTCCTCTGACAATGGCAAAACGTGGGGAAATCCAAAAGAAATAACCGGAGATGTTTTAACTCCAGATATGACTTGGTATGTCGCAGGGCCCGGAGGCGGGATACAAATTGAGGGCGGAAAATACGACGGCCGAATGGTGTCGGCATTCGATACTTCTATCTTAAAAAAAGGCAGGAATATCGGAGAATATTACGCCGGGACAGCGTACAGCGACGACGGCGGAAAGACTTGGAAGCTTGGGGGAATTGTCGATTTTATAGGAGGCAATGAATGCCAGGTTGCGCAGATAGACGCGGATACTCTCGTTCTTAATATGCGTGTTCAAGCATCTCCAAGGAAAATTTTCAACCGTGTTGTGGCGGTAAGCAAAGACGGTGGCGAATCTTGGAGCCGGGCGTTTGAAGACGACGAACTCCCGGAGCCTATGTGCCAGGGAACTTTTATTTCCGTCAAAAACTCTCCGGAACTTGCAAAGTCGCGCGGGGAGAGAACATTGGTATTCTGCAATCCTGCGGACAAGCATCGCCGCGTGAACTTGACTGTGAAATTTTCAGATACGAATTCCTATAAAAAATGGCTGGACGAAACTTTGGAAAAAGGGAAATCGGATATTTCCCGCTGGCATTCTTCGTATTGTGTTTGTTCATCGGGATCCGGTTATTCGGATATGGCAATAATGGCAAACGGGGATATTGCTCTTGTCTACGAGCGCGGAGATTCAGACTATCCGGGGGAGAAAATAATTTTTAGAATAGTAAAGAATCCTTTATCGTATAGAAATTGAAACGCCTTCGCGAAAATTAATTTTTTCAGAAAAATTTGCCGCAAATGGGAAATAGAAGTATGCGCCTGCATTGAAACCTCAAGAGGAAATTTTTTCTTTTAAAGCCCGATATTTTCAATGGACATATATGCCGAAAGAAAACAAAGCTTGTAAAAAGGTTTTTGAGATCGTCGGCGAATGTTTTGAATAAACGCGCATGCCTTGCCATGTGCAAAGTAAAGCAAGGGCAAAGGGAAAACCGCCTGCAAGGTTTTGATTCTGTCTCTGCGCCGTGCGCAAGGCAATGACAATTGGGAAGCCTCCGAGAACTTGGTTTTGTTCCTGCGCCTAGAGTGGATTGCGCAAAATTTAGAGTTTTCCTAAAAAAACTTTCTCCATAAAAAGACTCTTGTTCTGTGCAAAAACATAGAGTTGGGCTAAGGGATATAAAACCTTTTTTGCGCGAAGATATTGGTTCAATTCCTAATTTGTCCATATATTAAATATGATATGCAGGAGGGGGGATACGGATGTCAAAACGCATCTTTCGCGCTTGATGCCGATTTGCGTTGCGCTTGGCAAATCCGACAAATCAATTGTCTATTCTCATTCTTTGGGTAGATCGGAGTTCCAAGATTCGGCTTGCAAAGAAATTTTTGCTGCGTACGATATCTTTTGAGGGAGACAATAATTACCATGAAGAAAAAATTTATTTTAGCGGCGGCTATTACGTCCGTTGCATTTTTTATACTGGCAGGATGCCGCGAAGATAAAATAGAGCTTAGCAAATCTGAGCTTGCCGATAAAATTAAAGGCGGCTGGGCAGGGCAGATTATTGGGTGTACCTACGGTGGACCAACTGAGTTTAAATATAGGCAAAAAATAATTCCCGACAATGTAAAAATAAATTGGGATGAAACTCGTCCGATTGTCGAAAACGTATTTGGCGGACTCTACGACGACTTGTATCTGGATATTACTTTTATGGATGTTTTCGAGCGATGCGGATTAAATGCGCCGAGAATTGAATTTCAGCGCGCAGTTGGCGAGTCGACATATGAACTTTGGGCCGCCAACAGGGCGTTGCGCTTTGCCTGGCTTGACAGTTTTCAGCGCGGCGAGCCTACTTCTTGGAAAGTAAACCCTGCATACAATGATATCGACTTTCAGATAGAGGCGGACTTCGCGGGATTGATGTCGCCCGCCATGCCGAATGCGGCCGTTGAATTTGCCGAAACTGTCGGCAGGTCTATTAATTCAAACGACGGCTTTTATTGTGGAGCGTACGTTGCGGCTATGTATTCTCTTGCGTTTGTTTCCGACGATATGGAGTTCGTAGCCAGCGAGGCCCTGAAAGTTATTCCTGCCGAAAGCCGCACCCGGAAGATGATGTCAGACATACTAGAATGGCACAAACAAAATCCGAACGATTGGAAATTCGCATGGAGGAAGTTTGAGGATGCATATGTAAAGAAACATGACGGTAATTTTGGGGGATGCCACATCCACGCGCCGAACAACTGTGCATACATACTAATCGGGCTTCTGTACGGCGGCGGCGATTTCGAGAAAACCATAGACATATCCACACGTTGCGGGCTGGATTCCGACTGCAATCCTGCGAGTTCTGGCGGAATACTCGCAACCGCCATCGGCTATTCGAAAATACCTTATAAGTTTAGAAAGCCGTTAGAAATGAGCGGCGGAAAACTTTTCTTGGGCACTTCTTATTCTCCCGAAAAAGTTTACGCAACCGGCTTTAAACAGGCGCTTGAAGTTCTTAGAGCCAACGGGGCGGAATTCAACGGAGATAAAATACGAGTGGCTTTGCGGCCGATATCGGAATTGCCGTTGGAAAGAGATGCCCCGTCGAAAGGCGAGGTTTTGTCAAAATATATACCTGTAAAATTTTCAGGTTCGGCAGTTGTTGAATTTGAGGGTTGCGGCGCCGTTCTATATCCGAGCCCCGAATTTTTAAAGGCGTTTAAAGCTTTCTCTGACGCGCAAAAGCAAAAGGGGTTTGCCGGAGAAATAGAGGTTGTTCTAGACGGAAAAAAGGTTCGTTCTGCAAAGTTCTTTACCGAAAAATATCGGAATGAACGCGACTTTATCTTTGCTGAACGCGGCATTGAAAATGGGAAGCATAAACTTGAATTGAAACTTTCAAACGCCCAAATAGGCTTCCCAGAATTTTCGGGAAATTTGAGAGTCTTATCCAATAAAGAGTAGCGCGCGCATGCTGTTTAAGCGCAAAGTTTTTGTATTTTTCCCCGGCATTTTTAGGCAGGGAAGGCGGGAAATATTTCGCATGCGTAAATTGCGACAAAAATCTCCAGAAAAAATTGCTGCTTATTAATTCTCCGCGAAAATCCGTCTAGCGCCCTTCTTGTCCCATATGCAGCAAAGCAAAAGATATACCGCCTTCCGCAATCGTAAAATGCCGCCCGCTATCTCTCGCGGACGAAACTTCTGTACCGCCGCCAAAACTATTTAAGCAGATTTATAAAAAAACTCTTTATCGGAAAGGGAAGCTATGAGCCTTTAGCTACTTTATTTACATTGTAGCAAAACGGTTTTTTATGGTTGTGAATAAACGCCGGAAAAATAGCGCGGAAGTCTGAGCAGGGCTTTTTTTTACCGGCGTAGGGGCAATTTTTTTTTACCGGCGTTTGCCGCAATATGCTTTTGCCCGGGCGGCGAGAAGCGATGCAATCCCCATAATAAACGCAATAGAAGAAGGTTCGGGAATAGCGGAATTATTCAAGGCAAATAGCTGCATGCTTTCGTTCCAGTCTAAAGACCAATCTCCAAAAATTTGAGAATCGTCAGTTTCGCCGGCGTAAGCAGTCACACTTATGTACATATCCAAGTCTTTTAGATAAATTTTGTTTTCATCTATCGTCACTCCGTTTGAATCGCCTATGAATATGGTGTCGTTGGCGAAATTCTCAATTGCAATGCTTGCTCCAGATATGGATGCAACAGCATTCTTTGACGTTAATGATAAAATCGACAGATTGGAAGTTTCAGATCGGTCTGCGGACAAGTTTATGTTCAGCATGCAGTCGTCGCAGAAGGATAGCTTATTTATGGTGTTAGGGTAGTTGTCCACATTTAAGTTTAAAGTGACGTCGTTTGTATCCATAGACACGTCGCTTACGTTCCTTAGAACATCTTCTCCCTTTAAATTTATAGTTACGTTGCATGCGGTTGTATTTCCCACGCGCAGCGTTTTAAATGTGATATCGCCGCCGTAAATATTCCATACAGCGTTTGCACCTGTGCGAAAGTCTTGCGAGGAGCTTAGGTTTGCGCCTTCATAAAAGTTGAGATTTGATATTTGAATGTACGAAACCGAATTTTTAGACGCCGACACTGTAAACATTCCTTCAAGATTTAAATTTCTTATGTCTACAATTTCCGACCATTGGGATGGAATATAGCCGTTTATTGAAAGCAATCCGAGGGAATTTACATTTATTGTTCCCGAATAGTTCATTATTGTTTTATATTGCATTTCGGGGAAATCAGGGTTTGTGCCGGTTATATTTAAGTATCCGGATGTAGCATCAGTTCCGACATTTATGGTTCCGCTTCCATAAAATACGTTTGTAGTTGCGCTGGAATAGTTGATATTTAGCGTTCCAGTCCCTTGGGCATCTCTGCCTATGTTTAATGTTCCGGAACCAGCAATTTCGTACGGCGAGTCTGTTAGAGTTTCGATGCCGGTTAGGGTGTATTCAGCGGTTAGCTGGGATTCAGGGAGTCCGGCGTACAGCTGAAGCGCAAATAATAGGGAAAAAGCAGTGCAGATTGTCTTCATTGATAAGCTCTCAAGAATTTTAAATTAACTTTTTTCAAAACGCCAGTGCATAACTGG
>FR901602.1:0-18135 GCA_000438015.1 Coraliomargarita sp. CAG:312
CAAACCTGCCTGCAAAATCTGCGCATCAGCCGCTCAGTCAATACCGCATTCCTCCCGCAAATTCCCCGCAAGCCTATGCCCCGCACATTTCCACCGCTTCCTTTTAGCCGCGCATTCCATTAAACCAAAAGCCCCAATACCAGTCCGCCCGAGTAAGAAACCTTTTCCCGCATATCCGCGGGCGAGCGGTATTTTTAGAACAAAAAATACTTTATTTTTCTCGGAAAAGAATATTGCAAAATAATCCGCGGCTTCGCCCGCAAGAATTTAAGATATAACCATTAAAAAAAAGCAAAACAAAGTCCGCCCCCACCCCAGGATTATGCGGAAACCTCAAGGTTCCCGTCAACCAAAGAAATAATGCGGTCTGCTATATCCAAGATTCTATTGTCGTGGGTCACCAAAACTACGGTCACACCGAGCTCCTTTGCCATTTTCCTAATAATTTCCACAATTTCCCGACCGCTCTTTTGGTCGAGAGACGCGGTGGGTTCGTCCGCCAAAACTATGCGCGGCTTTCGTATTAAAGCCCGCGCAATTGCAACTCTTTGTCGTTGCCCGCCCGATAAATGCGCCGGATACTTTTGAGCCTGTTCAGCTATCCCGACTGTCGACAATGCCTCCATTGCGCGGATGCGCGAAATTTCAGCATTTGCAGTTTCGTCAAAAGCCAAGGGCAATTGGACGTTTTGAACTACCTTTATAGAATTTAGCAGATGGTGGGTTTGGAATATAAAGCCCATCTTGCGGCGTATCTGTTTTAGCTTTTCGGCAGAGGCTCCCTTTAAGTTCTCGTCGCCTATTATTATTTCGCCCTCCTGAAGCGTAAGCTGAGCTCCGATTAGCTTAAGCAGAGTCGATTTTCCAGAGCCGGAAGGCCCCATGATTATAACGATTTCCCCCTGGTAAAAATCCACGTCTATGCCGTGAAGAACCTCTTTTACGCCGTCGCCCTCTGCATAGCGGTGTTTTAACCCGCGAACACTTATCAGAGGCTTTTCTATGTTTTCGGAGGATTGCATTTTATAAAATTTCGATTTAATACCACTGCAAATCAAAAAATTTACGAGCATTTTTTTGACAAAAAACAAATATATTTTTATGCAGCCCCGCTGACGCCCAAATGCGCAGCGCGCATCCATGCTCTTTTGCACGAAATTCCACAATATTTTGCGCAACAACAAGACATAAAAAAATATTCGCAAAAAAACAATGCAAATTAAAAAGCAAACCCAATATGCAACGATTTCATTGTTAAAATCCCCATACCAAAAAAAAGCGGCGAATAAACCGCCGCTTAAAAATTCAACGCAAAACAAACTAGATTTGATAGCGGGTAAAACGCTTAATTTCAATCTTTTCGCCGATAGTGGCAATTTTGTGCGTGAGCAAATCGCCAACAGTCATCTTGTCGTCTTTTACAAACGGCTGTTCGAGAAGAGCCATTCCGGAAATAATTTTATCGAGCTTTCCGGCTACAATTTTTTCCTTAATTGCTTCGGGCTTCTTGTCGTCGGCAAGCTGCGCCATTGCGATTTCCTTTTCCTTGGCGATTACGTCTGCGGGAATTTCCTCGCGCGTAATGCAAAGGGGAGCAGCTGCGGCTATGTGCATGCAAAGGTCTTTTACAAAAGCCTTAAAATCTTCATTCTTTGCAACAAAGTCCGACTCGCATGCGACTTCAATAAGCACGCCAACTTTATTGTTGGAGTGGATATATGCGGCAACCAAACCTTGGGCGGCTGTGCGGCCGGCCTTCTTGGCGGCGGTTGCAACTCCCTTCTTGCGGAGAATCTCTATTGCGGCTTCTTCATTGCCCTGCGCCTCGACGAGAGCTTTTTTGCAGTCCATAAGACCCGCGCCTGTTGTGGCGCGAAGGTCGCTTACCATTTTTGCGGAAATTTCCATAGATCTTTATTTACTTTTCTTGGGGTTCTTCAATTTTTTCGGCGTCGATGTTTTTAAAGCTAACTTCCGCTTCTTCGTCGCGCTTTGCGATGACCTGCGGAGCTTTTACTTGAGCCACACGGCGGCTTAAACCATTCTGTATGGCCTCGACGATTATCTCTGTTATTAGGCGGATGCTCTTGACTGCATCGTCGTTGGCGGGTATCGGATAATCAACCAAAGTCGGGTCGGAATTTGTATCGACTATCGCCACAACCGGTATGCCCAAGCGGCGGCATTCGGCAACCGCGATTTCCTCATTCTTAATGTCAACTATAAACGCAGCTCCCGGAAGCTTGGAAATATCCTTGATACCTTCAAAATTGCGGTTCATTCTATCCATTTCGCGGCGGATGGCTGCTGCTTCTTTTGCGTAAAGCTTGTCCAAAGCGCCGGAAGCCTCCATACCCAAGAACTTCTTGTATTTCTTGAGGCTTGTGAGAATTGTTTCAAAATTTGTCAATGTGCCGCCCAACCAACGGTTGACGCAATACGGCATTCCGCACATATTGGCTGCTTCGCGCAAGATCTCCTGAGCCTGGCGCTTTGTGCCTACAAAAATCACGTCTTTGCCGCCGGCGACTATCTCTTCCAAAGCGGCTGCGCTTTTTTCAAGCTGCGCATATGTCTTTTCCAAATCGATTATTGATACTCCGGAACGATGGTCGAAAACATAAGGCTTTGACTTGGGATTCCAACGGCGAGTTTGGTGTCCAAAATGCACTCCGGCATCCAAGAGGTCTTTTACTGTAATGTTCATATTTATGGCTCCGTATTCGCGGCTAGCGCGAACCTGGGATTCTTTCTAATTTATTTTTAAGGTTATAGTTTAATGATTAAAAACAACCGCACCGTGCGATAATTTTTAAAGTATGGCATAAAATACAATACATCTAAACCGCGCAAGCTTTTTTTTAATTTTTGCAATGCCAACGCAAAATCAGTCAATGAATATTTTAAAGCTTTAATAAACCCGCAATGCCCAGATATACTAAACTGCGCGCTTTCAATTTTCGCATCAAAAAGTCTACGGCGCAATATCAAGCTAGTTCTTGGCAAAAATTTTAACGGATGTCCTTGCAAAGCTAATATTTTTATATTTTAAAACCATATACCATTCAAAAATTTACTAAAAACTTGACAATCTTTTAATAAAAGTCTTTTTACTTTTTAATCAATCGATTGAGACTATATAGAATATGAACTTGAAAACTACAATTGCCTTTTTTGCCACTCCGCTTTTTATTGCCCAGGCGCATGCGCTAGAGTATATAACCGCAACTCCGTCTACCGACGGATATTGGTCAAACCTGTCATATTGGAAAACCTTAATAAGCTGGAGCCCGTACACCGTCCAAGACGCAACCTAACTTCCCATTACCAATGAAAATTCCGTATCTCTGAACACCAAAAGTCTGGTTGTAGACGGAAATTATACGACAAAAGGCGTATATACAAACAGCGGATTAACAACCGGCATAGTTGAAATGCGCGGCGACGGAGAAGACTATGACCCGTCGAAGCACAGCCTATTGATAGACCTTGCAAATATGTCTTACAACGGCACTTGGAGCGGCAAAGGCACAATTGAAATGCGCGGTTTTAGCGCAACTGCCGACCAAACTCTGACATTCGCCAACGGAGTAATTTCTATTACCGACACAAAAGCATTGGGAACTTCAACCGCCGTAATAGATTTGTACAGCAATACAAAAGACGGAACTTCCATAAAAACATTAAATTTTGAGGCGCCGACAACTCTAAATTCTACAGAGAACCTCCGCGTATTCGGATACTCAAAGGATCCTTCTCGCGGGATCGTAAATTTTAACGGCACTGTAACCGCAAAAAACGGAGATACTTGGAAAGACTTTTCAAGCGCTTATGCAACAGTCAATATAAACAATACATTTGACGTTGGAAAAGCAACTATCGAGTATGGCGTGTTAAACGTAAACGAAGGGGCAACTCTAACTGCCAACAACACAATCAAGGTTGGAACAAACGGCGAAATATATGTAAATGGACAAATAAATGCAACCCCAACCAGCACATCTGTCGACAATATTCAAATCGCAGCAAACGGATATATGAAAGTGGGGGAAACCGGCTCCATAAAGCTTGAGAAAGGCTACACCCTCATCAGGCTATACGGCACGCTTGAAATAAACTCCGCCGAAGGTTCAATTATCTGCTCGAGATACCTGCGCATGTGCAACGGAGGCAAATTGATTCTAAACACTTCCAACGCCTTAAAAGATTCCGAAACGCAATACGCCACAATATGGCTTTCTGAAAACGGAAGCTCTGAAATAGTTGTAAATGCCGACAATCACTTTAGGGGAATATGTTTTAGAACCGACAACGGAAGCAATTATTCCGATCTTACTATAACTTTGGGCGAAGGCTGCAATACGCTTATCTTTGACAGCATTTCAACTGTATGCGACACAAGCCAAGGATTGCTCTTGGGCGACAATAAACTTGTATTTGTAAACTTTGAAAACAATAAGATTAAAGTCCTAAATTCCGTCCGCGACGAAAATGAACTAAAAAATATTTACGCGGAAGGTTTCGAGGATGGCTCATTCTATTTGGAAACCGCCGACGACGGAGGATACTGGCTTAACGCCGTGGCAGTTCCGGAGCCGGCAATGGCGGCCGCTTTCGCGGCGATGCTTGCGCTAGGGATTGCAGCTTTGCGCAAGAACAAACAATAAAATAGATTTTCATAAAAAAAATGAAAGGGGAAATCAAAAGCCGGATTTCCTCTTTTTTATTCTTAATGTTTCCATCCGCCTCCACACCCTTTCCCGCCAAATCTTCTTTTTAATGCAAGAAAAAACAATCTTCGTCAAATTCGGTGGAACTGGAAAAACAATGCGGCATATGCCACTAACTTTCATTGACTTTGGTGTTGCCGCTTTTGCTGCTGCCCCCCCAAAAAAACCATCCCTTTATTTAACCGCCTTAAAAAAAATTAATTTAAGCATCGTACGTTTTCTATAGGCAGACGCAAAAAAAGCGGATTGACTTGCCAATCCGCCATTAAATTCAACTTTGCTAAAATAATCCCTATGCTATGACCTTGTTTAACGGATATTCCACTATGCCTTCAGCTTGGTTTGCCTTCAAAACGGGAATTAAATCGCGAACAACTTTTTCGTCCACGATTGTCTCAACCGCAACCCATGCAGGATCCGAAAGCTGCGATACCGTGGGTTTGCGCAATGCCGGAAGCTCGCCGATAATTTTTGCCAAATTGCCTTTTGGTAGATTAAGCTTTAAACCTACTTTTGTGCCTGCGTCTAGCGCGGCCTGCAAGAGCAGCGCTATAGATTCTATCTTGCGGCGCTTTTCGGGATTCTCCCAAGCGGCTTTATTTGCAATAAGCTTGGTATTTGTGTAAAGCATTGTGTCTATTATGCGCAGATTGTTTGCGCGCAAAGACGACCCCGTTTCAGTGATGTCGGCAATTGCGTCTACAAGATCCGGAACTTTGACTTCAGTAGCACCCCATGAAAATTCGACCTCGGCATTTACCCCTTTGTCCGAGAGAAACTTCTTGGTGACATTCATAAGCTCGGTAGCAACGCGCTTGCCTTCCAAGTCCTGCACAGACTTTATATCTGAATCTTCCTTGACGCAAAGCACCCAGCGTGATTTCAAAGCAGTAGCCTTGCTGTAAATTAGGTCGCAGACTTCAACAACATCGCTATTATTTTCAAGAATCCAATCGTAGCCGGTTAAACCGCAGTCGAAAAAACCTTGTTCAACATATCTGCTGATTTCCTGCGCGCGCACAAATCTTCCGTCCAACTCCGGATCGTCTATCGACGGCTTGTAAGAGCGAGAACTCTTTGCGATTTTCCAACCAGCCTTGGCAAACAGAGCTATTGTTGATTCTTCAAGACTGCCTTTGGGCAAGCCTAACATTAAAAGCGGAGTGCTCATTTTTTTCCCTTAAACTTTGCTTGTATGTTGCGCGCGCAAGATGCTTAAAAAAAAAGCGCCCGCGCGCTTTAGAAAAAAGGTGGTGCGAGCAGACAGAATCGAACTGACATCAGCTGTGTGGAAGACAGCGGTTTTACCACTAAACTATGCTCGCTTTTAAGAAATTTTGAGTTGGCAATACTTATTATTTTTTTCTCCGCGTCAAGCTCTTTATTTGTTTTTTTATAAAAATTTCAATTAGTGCTATGCCGCGGATTTGAATGCCACCTCTATGAAAAAATATGCAGCCATGGCAACTACAAGCATAAATTTTACAACAGAAGCCAATAGCGATCCAATAAAAGCGCCTATGCCGGCCTTTCCCGCCGCTTCCACTCCCACGCCGCCAATCAATTCAAAGGCAAACGCGAACACCAACGGAGCTATAAAAATCCACAATAGTTGAGGAGGAATAAACATCCCAACAAAAACTCCGACAAAAGCTCCGGCGCATCCGCGCCACGTAGCGCCGAATTTCTTCGCGCCCCAAAAAGACATAACAAAATCCAATATTTGCGCTATCGCAGTCATTACAAGCGCAAAAATAACGCATCCCCACGAAATTTCCTCCGGCAGGCACAGTTTGTAGACAAGAATCGCCAAAAAAGCCAACGCAGGTCCTGGAATAACAGGGGCGAAAGATCCCACAGCCCCTATGAGCATAACAATTCCCACTAGCACAGCGGCGCCTGTATTTATTATAATATCTCCCATTTATGGCTTGAAAATGACTATGATTTTGTTTTTATCAACTAAAAGATTAAAACTTTTAGACTGCCCATTTATGAATAATCAAGACGACGGAAAATTATTGGAAATCTTGCAGCAGGAAAAGTTCCTTGCTTTTTTCGATTTCTGCAAAATAGGCGAAAACGGCGAAAGCGAACTCGACGGCCTCTGCAAAGTCGCCCAGCCTCAAAACATAGAAAACCTGGACTACATCTCCCTGACCTTTATATTTGACACTCCAAGCGAAGGCAAACAAGCGCTCGCGAGGCGAATAATGGAAAAATTTACAACCGACGTTTTTAGGAAAAACCTTTCAAATGTCTATGCCGTGACAAACGTCCCCGCCATGGTAAGGCAGACTGAAAACTATATACATCAAATCGACATCATTTTCGCATCAAAAGTCACCGAAGATATTCGAGAAGTTGTAAAGAAAATAGTATATATTGTAAGAACCTCCGGCGGTCTAGGCACGGAAGTTCCGCAATGGTGGGACGAGACCTCTGAAACTCCCAAGCAAACCGAAGCAGAAAAAGCCAATTGGTCTGCTAGAATAAAGGCTTTTTTGGGCATAAAAAAGTAGAATTTAAGCGCGGACAAACTTTACAAATATGCGCGCCGTTTCAAGAGATTGAAGCGGCTGTTTTTTTAGAAGACAATTAAAATCAATAACATAAAAGCATATCGTTTTAAAATATGGATATTTGGTTCCACCCTGCCAAAGAAATTGAATCTCTCGTAAAAGAATGCGGAAAAAAGGCCGGATTTCCCAATGATTTTGATCCTCAAGTGCGCCCGGCAGACCCCCGCTTTGGCGACTTCCAGGCCAACGGAGTCCTTGCCTGCGCAAAGGCTTTAAAGGCAAATCCCAGAGCTCTTGCCCAGAAGTTGGCTGATGAGATAAAGTCTTCTCCTGATTTCGATGGAGAACTAATAGAAGTTTCGGTTGCCGGTCCTGGATTCTTAAACTTTGCCCTTACAAAAAAATTCCTGAAAGCATGGTTGGCTAAGTTTAAAGGCGAAGCCGAGTTAAAATCTGCGGCTGGCAAATTTTACAACGGCAAAAAAGTGGTAATAGACTACCCGTCCCCAAACACGGCAAAACAAATGCATGTCGGACATTTAAGGCCGATGGTAATAGGGGAAGCTATAAAACGGCTGCTAAAGTTTTGCGGCGCAGATATAATCTGCGACAACCACATTGGGGACTGGGGAACAAACTTTGGGATTCTTATTTACGGAATAAAGACTAGCGGCTACAAACTTAATCCCGAAAACGAAAATTCCCTGGAGGATTTGGAGCAAATGTACAAGCGCGGCAGCGCCCTGGCAAAAGAAAGCAAAGAAGCCGCTGACGCAGCCCGCGCGGAGCTTGTAAAGTTGCAAAATGGAGACGCCGAAAATGTCGCGCTTTGGAACGCCATAAATAAAGTAAGCACAGTCGCGTTTGAAAAAATGTACAAACGGATGGGGCTTACAGTGGACATTACATTGGGAGAATCTTTTTACCGGGACAAAGTCGGCAGAATATACGAAGAATTAATAAAAACCGGAATAGCCGAGGAAAGTTTAGGCGCTCTTGTCGTATTTTTGCGCGAACACGAACGCTTCAAGACCCAGCCGTTTATAATCCGCAAGAGCGACGGGGCGTCAAATTACGCATCAACGGACTTGGCAACCCTTCTCTACAGAGTAGAACATTTCAACGCCAAAGAAATCGTATATGTCACCGACGGAAGGCAGCAAGACCATTTCCAACAGCTTTTTATGACTGCCGCAAAATGGTTTGCCGCAATGGGATACAAGCTGCCAGAACTTAGGCACGTGTGGTTTGGAACAATTTTAGGAGAAGACGGAAAGGCGATAAAGACAAAAAGCGGCGAACCAATAAGGTTGCGCGCGCTGTTAGACGAGGCCGTAGCTAGGGCAAAGTCCATAGTAAGAGAAAAATCCCCCGACATGCCTGAAGACGAAGCCAATAAGATAGCAAATACAGTCGGTGTAGCGGCCCTTAGATACGCCGATTTGGCTCAGAATCGAACCAGCGACTATGTTTTTTCATGGGAAAAGCTTCTAGCTTTCGACGGCAATACCGCCCCATACCTGCTCTATGCAGTAGCAAGGATTTACTCAATATTCAGAAAGACCGGAATGAATCCCGATGCCGACTACGCGGCAGAAGCCGCCGATCTCGAAACTGAAAGAGAGGTTGCTCTGGCGCGGAAACTCCTGGCGCTTCCGGCAGTTTTTGAACTCACCCTTGCCGAATTGCGCCCCCACTTCTTGTGCACCTACCTTTATGAACTTGCCGGGCTTTTCTCTTCTTTTTATAATGCCGATAAAGTAATTGTTGAAGACAAAGCAGTAATGGCCAAGCGCCTGATGCTGTGCGCCAGAACATTGAGAATCTTGGAAACGGGACTAAAAATGCTGGCTATTGAACCGTTGGAGAAAATGTAGTATGAAAATAAGCACAAAAACCGGAGACGCCGGTAAGACAAAGCTGATGTTCGGCAGAGACGTTTTTAAATGCGACCAGCGCGTATGCGCGTACGGAGCTCTCGACGACTTCTCGGCGACGCTCGGATTGGCCCGGTCTTTCGCAGGCGAAGATCTATCTGCCTTTATAAAAAACATCCAGCAAAAGCTGGTGTTTTTAATGACTGAACTGGCAACTTCAAACGAAGACTTTAATAAGCTAGAAGAAAAGAATCTGCGTTTAATAGGAGACGGAGATTTAGAGGAAATTGAAAATAAGATAGACTCAATTGAGCGCGACTCCACAATTTTCGACGGATGGACGTATTCCGGAGAAACCCATTTGCACGCAGCCTTGGAAATGTCGCGCGCGCGTTGCCGGGCGGCCGAAAGGGAAATAGTAAGGCTGAACATGCAGACTCCACTTCCGCGAAAAATGCCGCTAGTTTATATAAATAGGCTTTCGGATTTGCTTTGGCTTTTGGCACAACAATCCATAAAGGACAAGTCTTAGCGCGCCAATCTTAGCGCGAAAAAAACCTAAAAGTTAAGACATATCCCGCTTGGCGTTTCCAATTCCTGAAAACAACCACGGGACTTGATGTAAAATTCCGCAGGCTCGTCAAAGATGCCATGGATTTAAATTTTTTTACTTTCGGTCAGGCCTGCGAGAAATACTCCTGCAAAAAGCAGCACTTCCAGCGCGGCAAATTTACAATATCGATTTAAGCGAGCTTCCTAGAACAGACAGCGGTTCCGCAAGAGGTCTCGCGTCAATGTGAAAAGTATCCTGAGCCCATCTGTTTTCCGTATTTATGCGGGCAAATAAAATATTGTATCCGCATAGATGTATCGTTTTTGCGATTTTGTAAAGCAGCCCAACCCTGTCCGGAGTTCTAATATCCAGAATAATTTTTCCGGACTCCCTGCGCATAAAGACATCGGAATTTACTTCGGAAGAAAATGTCCGAGAATCGCTGTAAAAGCGGTCGTTTATTTCGGAGTCCAAAGAGCTTGGATCGTTTAGAGCCGATGCTATCTGGCGGGCGAACCTCTCGCGAACGCGGGGATTTTCAGAAAGCCCGCCTGAAATCCCCGTAACGTAAAAGGTATCTATAGTTATGCCGTCGGGACGCGTCAGAATTTTCGAGCCCAAAATATCAAGACCAGCCAGGCTTAAAATCCCAGCAAGGACGGCAAAAAGCCCTCCCCTGTCGTACGATACTACGCAAAGTTTGCTTATGGACCGGTTGGGGTCGTCCCTCCATTCTAGGATAGGCATGTCGGTTGATTTTCGGCGCAAGAGGCGCGCAATCATCTTTATATGGACTGCAACATCGTCTCTCCCGTGGAACAGGAAATAATTTCGCGGGAGATTTGCAAAATGCTCCTTCAAAAGCTCCGAGTGCATTTCCATATCCGGCATCGCCAGCAACTCTTTCATAACCCTTTCCGATCTGCGCCTGTAGGAAGATTCGCGTTGGGACTCCTCTTTTTGCAAATATGCAAGGGTTCCGCTGTAAAGCATTGAATGCAGGCTCTGCTTGTATGAATTCCAAAAGGACTCGCTTGTCCCCATTGCATCGCAGAATGTAAGGATGTAAAGGTATTTTAAATGCTCCTCGTTGCCGACAAGGCTTGCGAACTTTGCTATAGATTTTTCATCCTCTACATCGTGGAGCTGCCAAAACCGGGCCATTTCCAAATGGTTTTTTATGGCGAAAATTATGGGTTCGGCGTCGCTGGGCGGAACGCCTAGGCGATCCAACAGGCGCGAAGCAATTTCAGCTCCGACTTCTGCGTGCCCGCGGATTCCGTCTCCTTTCCCGATGTCGTGAAAGAACAGCATTAAATAAACCGATGCCGGAGACTTCGTAGACACAAGAACCTTGTGGTAATCCCAATAAAAAGGCTCTTTGCCGTCTTGGCGCGCGCAGAAAATTTTGTCAAGTTGAGCTATGGTATTAAGCGTGTGCACGTCTGCCGTAAACCGGTGGTAAAACTCGTGCTGGACCATGCATGTTATATCTCCAAACTCCTCTATAAACCTTCCTAGAACGCCCCAAAAATGCATCATTTCCAAAGTTGGAAACACATTTCCCGTGCGCTCGAGAATTTTCAGGAAGGCTGCGTTTGTGCGCTTGTTGGAGCGCACCGAAGCGTCAATAAGATGCCTGGAATCCTTTATCATCACCTCGAGCTTGTCGCTGGGAACAGCCCCATATTCTTGGCAATACAAAAAAACGTTTATTAGCCGCGAAGGCTTTGTTTTAAAAACATTGTACCATACCGCGTCTACTTCCCCGCAGTAAATTGAAAATCCGTCGACAGTAAACTTCCTATTGCGGGGCTTTCTAGCACCCATATGGCGCATGGTCGCCAAAACGTCTCCTGGCAACTCCAATCCCATTCTCTTGCGGGCGGTTTTTGACACCGCGTCTATTACCCTAAATGAATAATAGATTTTCCGCATAAAAATCTCGACGCCCTGAGTTTGGGGAGTATCTGAAAATCCCAATCTGGCGGCAATTTTAGGCTGCGTTTCCAAATCCAAAAGGTCGTTCTCGCGCCCGAAATTGTAGTGCATATCGTTGCGGACGCGCAAGAGGAAGTCGTAGGCTTTAGAAACAGCCTTATATTCGGAAAGCGATATTATCCGGCGTTTGGCAAGCTCCCGAAAATCTGAAGACCCGAAGTTTAAAAACGTCTTCCATCCCATAGTTTGAGCATCACGCAAGCCGCCTATTCCGTTTTTTATATTTGGCTCCTGGAGATAGGGTGTCCATCCAAACTTCGCATGGCGGTCGCGCTTGAGGCGCATAAGTTCACCAAAATGCTCCTGCTTATTGCGCGCGCACATTGCTTTAAATGCCCGTTCAAACGCGGAATAAACCCTTTTTGACCCGCATATAAAGCGGGCGTCCAGCATTGAATTTTTTGAGATTACGTCGGAACGCGCATCGGCGATGGCCTCGCGGCGGGTTCGGCTAGAATGCCCAAGCTTAAGCCCCGTATTCCAAAGCGGATAAAGTATTTCATCTACAATAAGCGTCTTGATTTCATCTCCGACAGTATTGTCGTAGAGAAACATTATATCAACATCGCTTTTGGGGCACAACTCGGATCGGCCGTATCCGCCTAGGGCGACTATGCAGAATTTGTCAGCCGCGCTGCGCGCAAGCTTTAAGCGGCGTACAGTAAAGTTTTCATACAGCTTTAAAATTATGGCGTCCATGCATTCCGCATGCGCTGCGCAAACCCTTTTCCCCGAAGCTCCGTTATGGTGCGCGCGCATTACCGCAGAATACGAACGCTGCAAGCAATCCCTAACTCTTTCCTGTATCGGCCTTCCGTTTGCTGCGCTAAGAGAATTTTTACAAATATCCCTTACCTCGTCTGACAACTTTTCAATTTGAAGCATTTGCGGATATAAATCGTCTATTTTCGCAAAATTAAAAAATGCTTTTGCGGCGCCCACAGGCCGGCACAAATTACCAGCCGTGTTCTTGCGCAAATTTTATGTAGTTTTCCCAATCGTAAGGCATCATATTGTGCGGGCCTTTCCGCAAATGGAAACCCATAGCGTCTCCAAGGAACGGTTTTTCGACTTCAAGGTTTTCCATCGACGGCATATTTTTTGCGCCGAAGAGCCGGTATACTTTTTCCGCCTCAACCAATCCCATTAACTCGCCTTTTGGATCTCCCCAGTAATCCTCGGATGCGCTTGCGACATACACGAGCCTTGGCGCTATGCACGCAACGAGATTGTGCTGGTCAACAGCCAATTCGTTTTCCTTGCCAAAATATTTATTTAAATTGGGAGAAAACCAAAACGGGAAAAGCTTGCAAATTAAATCTATTCTTTCGCCGAACCGCCGGCGTGAAATCGCTGTTCCCATGCATCCCGGATTGTTCCCCAAAGTAAGCGCTACGCGCTCGTCCAAAGCCCCGGTTAGAATTGCCGTGCGCCCCAACCTCGACTGCCCTGTCACCGCTATCCTGGAAGAATCGATTTCGGGCTGTGACTGGAGGCAATCTATAATCCTCGAATTGCCCCAAGCCCATGCGATTGTTGCCGGGCCTTGGGAAAAACCAGAAGATTTATCGAAAATTTTATAGATGCTGTCGGCGGACGAATCTTCGCTTTCCTTGTCGGGATATATGTCTCCGTAGTGGGCGGTGGAAAATGCATATCCGGATTTCAACAGTTTTTCAACCGGCCACCTAAACCCCATTTTTCCGCGATGCTCCTCTCGCGGCTTATTGTCTTTAACTGTAAGGGTGGGATATGACGAGTTGCGGACCCATCCTGCGGGAAGAAATACAGCCGGATCGTCAACAACCGAATGGTTCCCGCAAAAATTCAAACCGTGAAAGACTGGAACAGGCTTCTTTGCGTTCTTTGGAATATATAAAAGTAAATCTATAAAGTGTTCCCCGCCGGCATCTTTGACGTGTATGCGTATTTGTCTGCGCACGGCAATACCGCCAAATGCATCGCCGCTTTCCTCGCGGAGCTCAAAGCGCATTTGCTTCGGGCGAGGAGGCATATATCCGTACATCTGGCTCTGTATATAGTCCAATACGCGCGGACGCACGGACTGCAGCCATTCAAAAGCGCTAGACGCCTTAATCTTTCCGTCGGGAGAAGCCAAAACGTCGGGAAGTTCAAATTGCGGAACTTTAGATTCGTCGTAATTTTCTCCAAAACGCGATTTTGGAAGGTTCCCGAAGGCTGCAGACGCAAAAAACGCAACAAGAAAAGCGCATAGAAAATTTTTCAGGCTCATGGTGTTAAAAAGATTAAGGTACTTCATATATATATGCTTTCAATTTTTACTACCATAAAATGAGCGCCGAATTTTTACAAGAAACAAAATCGCCCTGCCAATTTTTATCCCTGCATAATTTAAGATTTTTTGCAAATGCATCTATACGCCAAAGCAATTGAAAAATATGCCTAAAATATAAAAATTCATTGCAAAAAGAGTAATTTATCTTGTTAAAATAAATACGAATGGGCTTATAGCGCCCTTCAAAGAAAAACAATTCCTAAAATCATGGATTATAAGACAACCCTTGGCATAAACCCTGAAAACGGGGAAAACGAAGTTGCGGGAAGACCGCTTGTGGAATATGCGAATATGCGCCTTGCCGCAATAGGCAAGCCTGTGTTCGGAAGCGAAGACCAATATCCGCTCTTAAAACTCGCAAAGCCTCTCCTTGAAAATTACCGCGAATTTTCCGCGCGCGCGGCTGAAACATCCTACTGCCCGCCGGATGAGCGCATAATGAAATTTCTGGAACAATATCTGGACGATGTGCTGGACGAACGCGAGCCGCTGCCTTGCCTGCCGCACACGACATTTGTCTTGGACAGGTTCGGAACAGCCAGAGTCCTTTCTCTGGCACCCGACAATGACAGTTTTGACAACGGAATAATAAAATCCTATAGAATCCGCCAAGGGATATTGAACAATCCGCACAACGACAGGCGCACTACCGCCGGGGTGTTCCATGTGGCAGAGGGCGGATATCCAGTTCCGGCAGACAAAATAGAAGTTCCTAAAGTCGCTTTTAAAAATATGCTAAAAAACGCCTTTATGGCGCCGGACGAAATTCTGGAGCTTCCTTTTACATCAACGCAAAAAGAAAAAGCCAAGATGTGGGTGTCCCTTTTTCTGCGCCCGACCGTCTGCCCGGCAATACCTAACAAATGCAAAGAAAAAAGTATGGAAATACGTTTTTTTGCGCCGGGAGGCTTGGTGAGCAATTTGGATTTTGTGGAGAGTATATTCGGCAACGCCGGAAATCCCTACCTGCGCAAAAACGACTCGTCTCTATGCTACGATTCTTGGACAGGCCACACCGGCTGTATAATATTAGCTCCCCATTTAGTCAATATTAGGAAAAAAGATCTGGGGCTTCCCCACATCTCTGAGGCAACAGAAAGGCAAAAACGCGACGGAATGTGCTGGAGCGACGAAAGCGAGCTATATAACAATGGAAAACCATTTAAACTTACTGCGCGCTCTCCCCAAGGAATAATAGTGACGCTAATAGCCGACAATTACTTTGGATATTCAAAGAAAGAAATTAAAACCCAAATCAGTTTTTCAGCCAACCTGTACGGTCAGGCCGAAGAAGAACACAGCGGGGGGGCTCTGGCTTTCTCCAGCCGCGACCTCGGCGAAGATTTCTATTCGACTTCTTACGAGCCAAATACAAAAAGCAAATTTTCGGATTTAGTCGAAATTCTTGGCGACAATATAGAAGTCTTTGAAGACGGATGGGCAAGAGACAAAAATTATCCCGATGTCATTTACGTAAACGAGAAATCATATTTTTCTCTAAAAACCCAAACCGTATCTTGGCAAAAAGACGGAGTTGAAAAATCCATAAAAATTCTTCCCGGCCAAGTCTATATATCTCCTGCAGGCTATAAAGTGGAAATGTCACGCCCTCACGAAAGCCGCAGATGGAGGCTTGTTGGAATAGCCGAGGAAGGCGTCTATTGCCACAAGCCCGCAACCGTTTCAGGAGGCGGAAAAAGCGAAATCTCTAAAGACATTTCCGACGCCATAATCCACGGTCCTGCAATGGTGGCAAACTTTAAAAGCGATATTGAATGGGTTGCAGAAATCATCAACAAAAACTACGGGGACCGAAACAAAGATCCGTCGCAAAATAAAGGCCCTGACAGCCGTCCAATATTGGATTCGCGCCGCACAATGGGATCCGTCGTAAAGCTTCTTACTCCTTCGGACGATTTCACAGACGAATACAATAAGTGGCTTTCGACATTACCGTTTTACATCCGCGAATTTGTGCTTACCGTAAAGCGCCATTACCGCCCGGAATGGAATGGAAATTGGCAGGATAAGTTTTCGGTCGACACAATAAACGGCACCGGCGGCAATACTTTGAAATATAAAAATGCAACCGTGCTGACATCGTACCTGAGAATAGGGTTTACCGAAGACGGCTCATGGCGCACATTCAGCTTGAGAAAAGACTTTGCTCCGTCAATAAAACTTCAAATGGAGGACGATATAACCACGTCTGTTGTAGTAGACGGAAGTTCGGTGGAATATCTTCCAAAGGGAATCGCTGACAAAAAGACATCTGTGAAATTTACGGAAAACTGCGAATACAGGCTGTTTCAGCGCCCGGACGAAGCCATTGTGCGCGGATACGACAAGCGCGCAGAGTCGGACATGTCAAAGAAGGGAATATTTATCTCAAATTACGAACCTCTGACAAGGGCACAAGTAAAAGAAATGAGCGAAGACGTTTTGCGCTTCGACAAATTCACGCGCCCTATGCGCGAAAATTTGGAAAATTTCTTAAAAGAGGAACGCCCAGACTATGTTGTATCGTCCGCAAATCCCAGGATAATTGACGGCAAACCTAGCAAAAATGTCAGATATCTGCAAAACAGGGACGACATAGTAAATCCGCGCAAATATTACATCGCAGACGTTGGCTCGAGGCTGTGCAGAAAAATTCCGGCAAATATGGCGGTTCCGCACCCTGTAAGCGCAGTAATTTCAGGGCGCAGAAACAATCCGGCCTCAGAAGGAATCCGCGCACTTGCAGTGCACGGTCCATTGCACTACCTTGAACTTCCGGAACTTTTTATGGAGTATATAGCCTCAATGACCGGAAAATCCCCATCCACGGTCGGAGCCGGGCTTGAAGGTGCAATGACAAAAGGACCATTCAATGCGCTATGTCCAGTCACCGATTTAAATAACGCAATAGTTTCCTTTGCCCTAACGGGATACGACGGCTGGATAAGCAGCGCGGGATATCTCGGCCCTAAATACAGGATAGACCACGATATCAGCCTGCTTATACCTGAACTCTGGTGCAGGATGAGGTCTTCCGAGCGCAATCCCAAGTACTTGATTGAAAAGGGAATGCTTGAGCGCTGCAAAGATTTTGAATACAACGGCAAAAAAGTGCTGGCATCCAGGCTCGGATGGAGAATCAACGAAGACTTCGCAATAATGTTCTTTGGCAGAATTTTCTCCAGCCCGGCGTCAATTTTTACCGCCGATATGTTGCGCCCGGAATTGCAGGATATGGATACTTTTGTGGAAGGCATGGACAATATGGTAGGCGCCCACAAAAGAGCCGCAGAAGCATACTTTGAAGACGGATCTATTGAGGGTGCATGCCCGCCATTAAAAGCGCTGCTCTACATTATGAAAGACGGAAACTACCAAGGAAAGACTTTGGAGGATCCGGAAATCCGGAATTTGTTTAACTCAGAGACGATAAAAAATTCCGAATGGTACTACGAACGCCTTTTGACAAGGCAACAAATAGAGACAAACACACTCCAAAACGTAATAAACTCTCTGCAAAAACGCGCAGAGACAGACAAGTCCATCAACGACGAATTAAATAACGTACGCGCAACCTTAAAGCAGGTAAAAAGCATAGGATACCTAAAATCAATAGTGGGAACTATCGGAGCCGATCCATACATACTATAATTTAGGCTGTCTTGAAAAATAAAAAGCTCCGCAAGATTTTTTGCGGAGCTTTTTCGTTTCAAAGCTTTGATTTTGGGATTGCAATTTATTTAACCGCCTTGCGCCTGTAAACGGCAAAAGCCAACGCCAACATAGACAATGCCGCAGCAAATGCTGCCGGCTCTGGAACTGCCGTTCCGACCAAATAATAATAGCCGTCGTCCCACTCCTCGACTCTAAACGAACCGTCCTCAAAGCCTTCGGCGGATATCAAGTCAAGATTGTCGTAAAAATCTCCGGATGCTTCGCGAAGGCCTTCGGACATTCTGATTTTACCGTTCTCAAAATTTACGAGAACAAGCTTGGAATCTTCATTCCAGAGATAGCCTTGGTTTGTGTCGCAAGCAACTGTAAGGTATTTCAAATCCAAGATTGCAGTTGGATCATCCCCAAAAGTTATTGTCAACTGCGCGCCGTATTGGCCTTCGGCATTCATTCCGAAGGC
>FR901602.1:18141-28387 GCA_000438015.1 Coraliomargarita sp. CAG:312
CTTCGGCATTCATTCCGAAGGCCAATCCGTTAAAAGTAGTATGGGCGTTAACTTCTATGTACGACATTCTGAGGTCGGCCTGATTGCTGGCTGAACTCATCCACAAAGAGAACGTGCGCATATTAGACCCGTCGCCGGCGTCTTTCCAGACATCTGGAGCATCGAATATAACTTTTCCGCCGCCGCCAAGCCTTATGGAACTTCCGCAACTAAAAGTTCCGACTCCGGATGCAAGCCTCAATACCCCGCCATTGGATATGTTTACATTTCCGTACCCGCCTGTTGTATTGAGTTCTCCAGCCCCGGCAATATTTACAGTCCCGCTAATGCTCATGTTGGCGGTATTTGTTCCGCTGGCAGTCAATATCATCTTGTTATTGATATTTAAAACGCTTCCGGCACCCACCGTCACATTGCTCCAATCTTTGGCAAGGTCCGTTGGCGCAACCTGCAAAGCTCCGTTTACATTCATTATTGAATTTGAGCCAACCGTGAGAGCCCCTATTTTTACATCGGCACCCTCTTCTATAGTTAGGGTTGTTTTATTTACAGTCAAACTCTTATAAACGTCATTGTATTGCGCAGTCAAACTGCCTTGTATATTTACAAAAGACTGGGTGGAGGCGTATCCGTTTACTTGCAAATTCTCTGTTGAAAATACATTTGAATCCGAGGCAAATGTTATTGTCTTTGAATTTGTTCCTCTATAGCTATTTTCGGAAAGATCCAAGATAATTGTATTAGTCCCTACTTCCTTTGCGACAGTAGTCCATGTGCCGTCCCATTTGCCGTCAACCATATTTCTCGTTTTATCGGCAGTTTTTGTCAGGTAGAGGTCTCCCCCTTGGACAGTCAACCCCCCGACAACGCTTTCCGAATTGCTGCGAATGTCAATCGCCTCGTTTTTTTCATAAAGAGAATCCACCGTTAACGAATTCCCATTTAAATTGAGAGTCCTTACAGGCGTGCCATAACTTGTCAAAAGCGAGGAAACTTGACGATCCATATCCAATGTAAGGTCTTTACCTATTGCAACGCGGCTTGTATCGTCGGGAACTCCGCTTATGACAGTTGAAGTTCCCCAAGTAAGCCTATCGATAACCCGCCATGCAGAAGGATCGTCCCAAGTAGTGCCGTCACCCGCATATTCCCACTCAACATCGATAAAAGTATCTTGAGCAAGAGACATTGATGCGGAAGTAATAAACAGGGGTAGGTAATAAAATAATTTTGTGGTATAAAACTTCATAGACGTTTAATAATTTAATTTCTATATATTTCTAATGCTAAAACAAATATAAAGTCAATACTATTTAACGCTTAAGGTAATAACAATTGGAAATTAATAAATAAGCCCATAAAAGCAAAGCATATCTTTGTTTGTGTTGTTTTTTTTGCTTTACTGTGTATTCTTAATCGATAAATATAAATGAATTGAAACATTCTTTTATTTAAGGAGGCTAAATATGATAAATATCCCAAAAAACGCAAAAGTCGCTATGCTAATAGAACCTAAAAAATTTGAAATAAAAGAATTTCAAATACCCGAGATAGGCGACGATGAAATGCTTATAAGAGTAGAAGCATGCGGAATTTGCGGAACTGACGGCCATGAGTACTTGCGAGATCCTTTTAAGCTTTGCCCGGTTGTGCTGGGACATGAAGGAACCGGAGAAATAGTAAGAATTGGAAAAAATGTAACCAAAGACTCCGCCGGTTTGGACGTAAAACTAGGCGACAGAATTGTCACTTGCATAATTCCTTGCGGAACTTGCGACGTATGCAAAAATATGCCTGCGCGCACAAATCTTTGTTCAAACTGCGGAATTTACGGACTAATGCCGGACGATGAAATACATTTTAACGGCTATTTTGGCGAATATCTTGTCATACGCAAAAATTCAACATTTTTCAATGTCAACGGACTGTCGCTAGATATGCGCATTCTTATCGAACCGTCTGCCGTGGCAGTGCACGCAGTCGAACGCGCAAAAACCACGGGGCTTTTAAAGTTTAACACCAAAGTATTGGTGCAAGGATGCGGCCCTATTGGACTTTTGGTTATGTCAGTACTGCGCACAATGGGGATTGAAAATATATACGCCGTCGACGGAAACGATTCGCGTTTGGAAATCGCCAAGACGCTTGGTGCGTCGCACACTTACAACTTTACAAAATTCGCCTCTTTCGGGGAAATGCTTGAGCAGGTAAAAAAAGACACCAACGGACTTGGGGCTGACTTTGTATTCCAGTGCACTGGAGTAGCAAAAGCCGCGGCAAACGCTTGGAAATTCGTAAAACGCGGAGGAGGAATGTGCGAGGTTGGTTTCTTTATGGACGGAGGAGAATGCTCCATAAACCACCACTTCGACATATGCAACAAGGAAATCAGCCTTGTGGGGTCGTGGGTTTACACGCCGCAAGATTATCCCACTACATTCGACTTTTTAAAGCGCGCAGTTGGAATAGGTTTGCCCGTGGAAAAACTTGTGACGCATAAGTTCCCGCTAGAAAAAATTTCCGAAGCGCTTGAAGCCAACGTAACTATGGCCGGAATAAAAATCGCCGTAGTCAACGAATAGCAAATTGGCGAAACAAAGGCTCCGCGGCAAAAGTTGCGGGCCTTTTTGTTTTGCTATTGACTCCGGAAAAATTTTTCTAGAACGAAACTGCATGAAAAACTTATTTGCCGTTTTATCATTTTGTCTTTGCGCCATGGGATGCTCGTCAGCAGAAGTTCCCGAGCGCGTTATTTTAGACACAGACATGGGCAACGACAGCGACGACGCCCTTGCCCTGCTCATGTTTTATAAATATGCGGACGAAGGCAAGGGAAAGCTGAAATGCATTGCCATTAACAAAGACAATCCGCAAGCCTGCGTTGCAACAGACATAATAGCCCAGTACTACGGACGCGGAGACATCCCAATTTGCAGAGTTGAGCCATCTGCGGGAGTCAGCAAAAATAACGGATGGTTTCTCAAAGAACTAGCCGACGCAAAAAAATCAAACGGCTCGCTGCTTTTTAAACGAAAAATTACTGAAAAAACTCCCATACCCGAAGCCGTAAAATATTTGCGCCAAGTCCTAGCAAAAGCCCCCGACAAATCAATATCTTATGTCTCTATAGGATTTCTGACGAATATAGCCAACCTCCTAAAATCCCCGGCAGACGATATTTCTCCGCTGGACGGCAAAGCGCTTTTTGAGAAAAAAGTAAAAGTTTTGTCTTTAATGGGAGCGGAATTTCTCCCCCTAGGAAATCCGGACCCTAAAAAATGCAATCCTGAATTTAACGTATCATCCGATATCGAATCTTCAAAATACGTCTTCAAACACTGCCCCGTGGACATAGTTTTCAGCGGGCACGAAGTTGGAGCAAGCATTCTTTATCCGCATAAGATGGCTCTAGAGCGCTTTGGAGAAGAAAACAATCCAGTAATGCTGGCATACGAAGTGGTCGCAATAAACGGCAGGAAACAAAATCCAAAAAACCTAACCTTGCCAACCTACGATTTAACAAGCGTCCTCTATGTATTTGAGCCCGAATTGTTCAAACTTTCCGAACGCGGAACAGTTTCAATCTACAACGAAAAAGGAGTCGCGCAATTTACAAAAGATCCTAATGGCAAGCACCGGTATATGATAGCCGACACTCCAGCCATGAAGAAAAAGATTTTGGATAGGCTTGGAGAGCTTACCGATGTAAAGCCAAAACAAAACGTTAAATAAAAGCCTTTATGCCTCCGACACCCGCAAAGCGCAAAATCCGCTGCAGTTTTCAGGGAGTGTTTTTTCGATAAGGCGAAAAAAACGGTGCGCTAAAAAAAACACGCGAAACGCCAGAGCTTGCGCGCCGCTAGAAAAAAATCTAGCTATTTTGAGAGAAGCGCCAGTCTATAAGAGTTGCCTGGGGCGACTTGCGCCTATTCCACCTGTTCCAACCGAGTTTTACCGCCAAATCTATGGCTTTCCCCTCCGGAGGAATATTTCCGGCCATTCTCCAAGCCACGGCATTTATCCATCCGTTTTCTCCAAGCGGTATCTGAAAACGGAAATTCTGCCCTCCAAAAACTTCCGGCTGCTTGGAAAGCGTTATGTTTTTCAATGCAAATGTAGGTTCTCTATTTCCCTCGCCAAAAGGATGCAGAAGTTCCAATTCGTCTAGAAGCTCCAACCCTACGTCCGACTTGTCGAGAGTCAGATTTATTCTAATTTTGGGAGACAAATCGGCTGTATCTCCGTACTTTTCCAAAATGCTGCGGTTTATGCGCTCCCTAAAAATACCGACGCAATCCTGCTTTATGGAGACTCCGACAGCCATAGGGTGGCCTCCCCAGCTTCCCAAGATATCGTCGCCGCAATCCGGTATGCAGTTCACCAAGTCAACCCCGGCAATGCTGCGTCCGGAGCCTTTGGTATATCCTGCATCGACTTCGCCAAAAACAATTACCGGGCGGTAAAACTCGCGGCTAAGCTTTCCGGCTATTATCCCGACAACTCCAGGATGCCATGTGGGATCGGAAACAACTATGCAAGGATCCTCATTTAGGCGGTGTTCGTAAACTTGCTTCATTGCGTCTTCTAAAACTCCGCGCTCTATTTCCTGCCGCTCCTTATTTATATCGTTAAGCTCGCACGCGGCCCTATAGCAAGTGGTAAAATCGTCGCCCAAAAGCATCTCGAGAGGCAGTGATGCGTCAGCGAGCCTTCCGCTGGCGTTTATGCGCGGCCCAAGTTTGAAAGATATATCTATAGGCGTAATATCCTCCCCCAAGGATATTCCGCATGCCTGGATTAGCGCCTGAATTCCGGTGCGGCGGGTGGTTTTCAAGCGTTTTATCCCATAGCGCGCCATAATCCTATTTTCATCCACAAGCGGGACTAAATCCGCCACGGTTCCCATCGCGACAAGATCCAAATAGTCTTTTAAGTTTATCTCCCAAGACCTCTTGTCGTTTCGCTGGCGCATTTCCTTTATAAGGCCGTGGGCAAGTTTGAATACCAATCCAACCGTGCATAACTGAAGCCATGGAGCCGCGCTGAAGTCAAAAACGTGGGGATTTATAAGAATATGGTTTTTATCGGAAGCGTCTTTTGCCTGATGGTGGTCAACCACAATCAAGTCTATTCCCTGGCGGCGTATATAATCTACGGCTTCAACGGCATTTGTTCCGCAATCCAAAGCTATAAGCAAATCGGGCTTGCCTCCAGCCAGAGCACGCTCCAGAGCCGCCTTGCTTAACCCGTACCCCTCCTCCATCCTGCGCGGGACAAAATATGAAGGCTCAATGCCAAAATGCCGAAGTATGCACACAAGCAATGTTGTGCTTGTTATTCCGTCGACATCGTAATCGCCAAAAACAAGTATTTTTTGTTTTTTCTCTATGGCGTCTATTATGCGCAAAACTGCCGCGCGCAAATTCTTTAGGCTAAACGGGTCGTCTAGGTTGGCAAGCTTGGGGCGCAAAAACATTTTTGCGCGCAAAGGGTCGGAATATCCGCGCTCTAGAATCAACGCGGCAAGCAGGGGACTGACGCCCAAATACGAGCCCAAGTCCGCCGCAAGTTTTTTATCGTATTCAACGAATTCCCACTCCATTCTTTTAAAACTAGCAAAACATAAAAAAAAATCCACTCAAATTTTTATTCGGCCATAAAAGTCCCAATTGTATCTCTTTTCTAAAACCCGCCAGTTATTTGTCATGCGCAAGCTCTAAATCATTTTATTCCTGTTCCCACAAAGGCAAAGCACGGGAACAAGCATATTAAGTGCAAAGGTAAATGCGGAATATACAATAAAATTTTTTTAGTATTGCAGAACAATGCCGCAATATTTATCATATATAACTGTTTTTATGGTATTGGAGGATTCAAAGGGCCATAATGGCGCTGCGGACAGCAAACAAACCGTGTATTTCTTCGCGCGGACGCAATAAAAGCATGGAATCCGGGAAACCACTTCCATGGTTGATATGCAGCCAATACTATTTAACACCATAAACAAGCCTTAGCGGCATGCATGACCGGAATGCGCATTAGAGCCTCCGTGGATAGTATCCGCTAGATTTTAACCGAAAATACAACGCTTATGAACAGTAATAAAAAACTAATATTGGCCTTTTCCGTTTTTGCGCTGGCATCACTTTCGCTGCCAGCTGCAAAGCTGGATGAATCTAAACTGCTGCTTAAAGACTTTGACAAACTGGAAAACTTCTCTGGGACAAACCTGGAAACAACCTCTGCGAGCGAAGACCTTAAAAGCCTATCTGTCGACAGCACGAAGACTGACGGAAAGCCCTTTGTTATAATAGGCACAAAAGCAGGACTTTTAAAGCCCGGGTCCGACTATACCGTGCGGCTTAAATACAAACTTTCTCCGAGCGACTTTGCGAAGCTTCCACACATGAAATTGCGCGTATTTAGCGGAACAAACCAACTGCTGAGAGAATACCACATGGGGGCTTCAAAACCATCGTCCTTTGTAAAACTCGCATTTAAAACCGATGAAGACGATCCAAATGCGACGGTAAGAATAGAAGGATTTGGGCAATTTTCTGGCTCCATAAGCTCCTTTAGCATAGAAAACGGGGACGGTGAAAAATATTACCCTGCAGTCGCGGGCGCAAAGCCCTACGAAGGCGATTTAGGCAAACTTCCAACCGGTTCAGAAGACTTTGAAATACAGCTTCCAAAGCCAGAAAAAGAGCTTGTAATAAACGCCGCCGATTTCGGCTTGACGGAAGACGCCACAAACGCAGCAACCATAGTCAACAAGGCGCTAGCCAAATGCAAGGAAGTAGGCGCAAGCAAGCTCATAATTCCCAAAGGAAAATATAAAATATTTGAAAACGCGCACATAAGCGTATCGGGATTTAAAGACTTTACTATCGACGGGCAAGACTCTGTTTTCATTGCCCGCAAGAACCAAACGTGCAATATGCATGTCGAAAACTGCGAGCGCGTAAAGATCTGCAATTTGCACATGGACTACGATTGGGATACGGAGCCGCTGGCGGCAATCGTGCAAATTACCAACATCAATATTGATAAAGGTTCGAATAAAACCGACATAGACGTAAAATTCTTGGACTACGACAAATACCCGATGCACGGACAAAATGTGCGCGTGGCCAATATGGAAAATTACGATATCTCCGCCAAAGCAGTCGGCCAGGAAGGCGGAAGAAGCATGGGATTCGGATTCAGCCCAGATGCAAAGTCTCCTGACGTGGAATGGCTTTCTCCGAACGAGATGAGAATTAAATGCAATTGGATAAATACCGTAGCCCAAAAAGGTGCATATTACCGCCTTCAGCACTATTACTACGGCATGGGGGGTGTCCAGACAGTAAGCAACAAACATCTCACGCTTGAAAACATGAATATCTATTCCTGCAAAGGTCATGGATTGTTGGTAAGCGGTTCACAAGAATACTTCCAATTTATAAACGTAAAAATAGCCCCCCCTGAGAACTCCCCCAAACGCGTTATTACATGCACCGCCGACCATCTCCACTTTTCGCGCTCCAAGGGGCATTTTAAAATGATAGGCTGTGAATTCGCCTACGGCTCCGACGACTGCATAAATATTCACGACCTCTCTGCATTCGGCGTAAAAGTTGATGAAAACGTAATAGAATTGAAGGCTGGCTCAATGCCTGAAGTTGGAGACGTTGTGGAGTTGAGGCACGGAGACTATTCCCCCGCGAAATTCAAATCTGAAGTTGTAAGCATCACCGTCACGCCCGACAAGAAAAGATACTTCTACCTAAAAGATAAAATTCCTAATCCGCGTTTTGACGGGTTTGTGATCTTTAACCGGGTGTACGATTCCTCCCATGTAATAATACGCGACTGCTATTTCCACAGCAACCGCGCGCGCGGGCTGTTGATTTTGGCGAGCGACATTACGATAGAAAACTGCAAATTTGTGCATAACCAGATGGGAGCCTTAAAGTTTGAATCCGGATATACATTTAACCTTTGGAGTGAGGGGTTCGGAGTAAATAACGTACTGGTAAAAAACTGCACATTTGATACAGTAAATCCCCAGGGAGTAGCTTACCAAGGCAAGGTGCGCGATGTATTCTTCGGGGTTTATATGCGGCGTGACCCGTCGTTTGAGCAGACAAAATATCCGGTAATACGCAACGTAATGTTTGAAAACAACAAGTTCAAAAACAGCTTCGGAACAATCGCGCTAATATCGTCTTCCGACAATATTATCTTTAAGAATAATACTTTTGAAAACACGACTCCCCGCAAGAAAGAACTGCCCTACCGCGGCGCTTTCTATATAAACCATTCAACTAACACAAAAATTGTAAACAACACTTACATAAAATCAGACTTGGTAAAATATCCGGGGATATTCGTCGATGAAGACACTTCAAAAGGCATCATTTTTGAAGGAAATACAATCGTCGAAAAATAGTTGGATTTAGGCGCAAAAAAAAGAACGCGCCGGAAAAATCCCATAAAAAATTCCACGGAGCCTGGCAGGCTCCGTTTTTTATTATGCTTCTAGCGTTTTATAATCCGCCTGTGGCATAAATATAGCTGATTAGGGGGAGTAAATTGATTTGCCGTATTTGCCAAGCGCAACGCAAATCGGCACCAAGCGCAAAAGATGCATTCTGCAATGCAAGTAGCGTCCGCGACCGAATGGGCGGATTTTTGCAATATTGCGGACGCGCTTTGCGTGCGCGCAGCCTATGGCGTCTTTGCCCGAATGGGCGGATTTTTCGCAATATTGCGGACGCGCTTTGCGTGCGCGCAGCCTGCGATTTTTAATTCCGCCGATAGAAGCCCTCAAAGCGCAAAGGCATTTGGCAAAAACATCAATTAGCTTCGCGGGCGCAGGCGCGAAAACTTGCGGATTAAATGCATTGGCGCACAACCTTTATATTGCGCGCATTGCGCAAGGACAAAACCAAGTTCTCGGCGAATTCCCAATTCACATTGTCTTTGCGCACGGCGCAGAGACAAAACCAAGCCCTTGCAGGCGGCTTTCCCTTTGCTTTTGCTTTACTTTGCGCATGGCGAGGAGAATGTATATTCGGCTTTGATTCCGCCTGATTATATAATAAAAATATGCGCTAAAACTGAACAAATTTAAACATATTGGAAAATTTTATGTGATCAACGTATTAAGAAAAACCGTAATGCTTTGTGCATAAAATTATCCGCGTCGCGCAGAATCCGGAACGCTAAAGGCAATTTCTCCGTATATGAAATTTTATAGGATTCCAAGCATTGCTGACACGGAAATTTCCGCAACAATTTCTGATAAAAACCTACATAAAAAAGCGCGCGGATTTCCCCGCGCGCAAATAAAAAGCAAAAACTCCGCAAACTACTATGCGTTTGCCAAACGCTTTTCTTTGACCTTGGAAGCCTGTTTGCCGATTCTATCGCGCAAGTAGTAAAGGCGCGCACGCATCGGGACGGAATCCCTATCGACTTCAATTTTGGCAATATTAGGAGAATTTACCGGAAATACGCGTTCAACGCCCTCTCCATAGGAAATGCGGCGGACAGTAAAGGTTTCGTGAATGCCGCTGCCCTTTCTGGCTATTACTATGCCGGCAAAAACCTGAATGCGCTCTTTGTCTCCTTCACGGACTTTCGCATGCACGCGAACTCCGTCGCCGACTTTAAAGTTTGCGACATCGGATTTAATTTGGTCTTTTGTGATTTCTTTCAACAAGTCTTGGTTCATTGTTATTCCTTTGTTTTAAAAATATCCTGCCTGCGCGCCTGCGTTTTTTCAATTTGGCATTGACGCCGCCAGCACTCTATTTCGGCGTGATTTCCGTTCAACAAAACCTCTGGAACTTTCATTCCCCTAAATTCCGCAGGCCTTGTATATTGTGGAAAAGCGAGAAGATTGCCGTTAAATGAATCAAACGTCAAGGAATTTTCTTCGCCTAAAACACCTTTTACATATCTGGCAATGGCATCGGCTATTACTGCGGCAGGAAGAGTCCCGTTTGTAAGCACATAGTCGCCTATTGAAATTTCCCGGTCTATCAAACAATCTCTTACGCGCTGGTCTATGCCTTCATAATGCCCGCTCAATATTATAAGATGCCCCGCATGCGACAACTCCGACGCTATTTTAGGAGAAAATTTTTCGCCGTCAGGACACATATAAATTCTAGTGCATCCGGGAGTTTGCAAGGCCTCTATGGCGGCAAAAATAGGCTCGGGTTTCATTAGCATTCCAGGACCGCCGCCGTAC
>FR901602.1:28400-30073 GCA_000438015.1 Coraliomargarita sp. CAG:312
ATTCCAGGACCGCCGCCGTACGGGCGGTCGTCAGTATTCTTATGTTTTCCCTCTGCCCAGTCGCGTATGTTATAGACGTTTAATTCAAGAATTCCGTTTTTTTGGGCGCGCGCAAGCATGCTCTCTCCCAAAAAACCCGAAAGCATATTTGGGAAAAGAGTAAGAAAATCAATTCTCAGTTTTGCGCCCACCAGCTATTTTTTATTTTATCGGCGGTAAAACCGCGAAAAACATCCTATCTTCGCGCCATATAAACGCCCTACACGCAAAGACCCGCTGCGTATAATAAAAGCAACGGGTCTTGAAATTCCTAAAAACGGACTTTTACTTAGCCTGCGATGCGCGGGCCTTTTTCAAGACGGACTTGACAGTGTCAGTCGGCAAGGCGCCGACTCCCAACCAGTAATCCGCCCGTTCGAGATTTATCTGAGTTGCGACATCTTTACCGCGGGGACGAGGATTGTAGAGTCCGAGATTTTCTACAAATTTGCCGTCGCGGCTCGCCGTGCTTTCTGCAACAACCACGCGATACATTGGATTATGCACGGAACCGTGCCTTTGTAATCTTATTCTAAGTGCCATAATTTATGTATTTCTTAAAATTGAAAGGAAATAAGCAATAGAATCCCCCTTGGTTTGTCAAACGCTTTTTTTTAAATTTTAAGTTTATTTTCCTTAACCTCGAAAATTTGCGGAAGTATTTTTATATTTCAAGGAATAAAAAAAATCTCCCCGCGGAAAAGTTCGGCATCGCCGTCTATAAAATCTTCCGGAGGAGACTTGTAAAAAACAATTGCGGCTCTAGCTAAGCCTGGGGCCGCGCCTACTTCATTATATCGTCGTAAAATCTAAGTATTTGGCCGCGTTTTTCCGACTCGTTGAATTCCATAGCACTCTTAGGGTGCCTGTTGAGGAAACCGGTTATCATGTACGGATAATCAAATCCCCAGCCAAGCTCTTTTCGCATTGGTTCGATATGCTGTTCTATGCATTCCAAGAGCGGCCTCATGCGGTAATTGGGATTGTGCAGGAAACCGATAAGCATTTCAAGCTGGCAGTTGCCCGCGCCTCGCCCCAAGCCCGCAAGAGTTCCGTCAACCATATTCGCGCCAGCCACAATCGCTTCAATAGTGTTGGAAAATGCCAGTTGGAGGTTGTTATGGGCGTGTATGCCGATTTCTATTCCAAACTCCCTCGCAATCCGCATGTATTTTGCCATCAGGTAGCGGATTTGCTCGCTGTACAAAGATCCGAAACTGTCAACCAGATAAATAGCGCTTGCACCGCTTGCTCCTAACAGCTCAAGACCTTCGTCTAAATCGGCTTCGCGCACAGTCGAAACCGCCATAACGTTGACTGTTGCCTCGTATCCCTTATCAAGGGCGTCCTTTATCATGTCAACTGCCAGCGGAATCTGATGAATGTACGTTGCAACCCTTATCATATCCAGAGGGCTTTTAGACTTTTCGACTATATCTGTTTTGTAATCGCATTTTTCGGCGTCAGCCATGGCGGAAAGCTTTATATCGCGCTTGTTGTCGCCAATTATGCGGTTTACATCGTCTTCGTCGCAGAATCGCCAAGCGCCAAATTTATCGGGGGAGTAGATTTTTTTGCTGTTTTTGTAGCCGATTTCCATATAGTCAATGCCGGCGTCCGCGCAGGCGTCATAG
>FR901603.1:0-5666 GCA_000438015.1 Coraliomargarita sp. CAG:312
TCGTTTGCAAAAAGTTGCGAATGGTAGTCTGTTATCATTAAATTTACTTAATGGTCAATATAAGTATTAAAAAATATTTTTATGAAAATTCAACAGGAATGTTAAATCTCTAAAATATATCCTTCTTTTATTCCCAGTAAAAAGTGTTGAATATTGCATATTTTCATAGAAAAAAGTGTATTGACATTACTGCTTTTTGCCCTCAATTTAGTGCAAATAATAAAATTACGGCCATGTACAGAGACAAGTTAGAAGATTTAATTGCCTGGAAAAATAATAAGAATCGTAAACCGTTAATTCTTAGGGGGGCCAGGCAAGTTGGGAAAACTTGGCTAATGAAAGAATTTGGCAAAAAGGCCTATAAGAAAACTGTATATGTAAACTTTGACAACGAGGACAATTTAAAGGAACTTTTTAAGCCCGACTTGAATGTGGCTCGAATCATATCGACTCTCGAAATTTTGGCGGGCGAAAAAATAAATCCGGACGACACATTAATAATCTTGGACGAAATCCAATCTGCCGAGCGGGGATTGAATTCTCTCAAATATTTCAATGAAGACGCGCCGCAATACCACATTATGGCGGCGGGATCATTGCTTGGAATGTCGTTAAAACCAAACGAGTCATTTCCCGTCGGCAAAGTGAATTTTCTCACGTTGCGTCCGATGTCCTTTTACGAATTCCTTCAGGCCAATGGCAAAACCCAATATTTAGAAGCTCTAAAAAATAGGAATTGGGACGTGCTGAGAATGTTCCATGACAAGCTGATTGAGCTTCTGAAATACTATATGTTTGTGGGAGGAATGCCTGCTGCCGTAAGCGAATTTGCTGATAGCCGAGATGTCTTTAAGGTCCGCCAAATTCAAAAGGATATAATAACTTCCTATGAAAGCGACTTCGCAAAACATGCGCCAGACAAGCATATCCCGCGAATCAGAATGGTCTGGCAAAACATTCCAAGTCAGTTGGCGAAAGAAAACAAAAAATTCATATATTCGGCAATTCGCAGCGGCGCCAGGGCAAAAGATTTTGAAGTTGCCATTCAATGGCTTGTTGACTGCGGATTGATTTTAAAGAATTACAACACGGAAACGCCCCAGCTCCCACTATCTGCACACGAAAATATCGATATATTTAAATTGTACTTATTGGACATAGGCCTGCTTGGAGCCCTCTCAAATCTTGACGCAAAAACCATTATAGAGGGAAATTCTCTCTTCGTTCAAACAAAAGGAGCCTTTGCCGAGCAATACGCAATGCAAGAATTGAGCATAGACGATAATCCATGTGCATATTGGACAAACCCTACCGGAAATGCGGAAGTCGATTTTGTAAAACAAATATCTTCAGAAATATTCCCCGTGGAAGTAAAATCTGCCGACAACGTCAAGGCAAAGAACCTAAACATATATCGCGAAAAATACTCGCCAAAACTTGCGATTAGAGCGTCTCTTAAAAACTTTGGCCTCGAGAATAATATTCTCAGCTTGCCTTTATGTGCGCTTGGAAGTCTCTCCAAATATTGCGCGGACGGAATTTCGGGAAAGTTATAATCACGCTATAATTCCCAACGGTATATTTAGTATGGCATTTCGGTTTAACGCAATTGTTTACAAAAAGCGTTAAACAATACTCCATTAGGAATTTTGTCCCAAAAATTGCCTTGAATAAACAGTGCAAAGTTGTATTTTGTTGCAAAAATTAAACCTGAACAAGAATTTAAAAGAAAGCAGGATTAATTCCATGCGAATAGTGTTTCAACGGTGCTTTTTCGTCTCTTTGCCAATTGCGCTTTTACGGAATAGAATCATATTTCTAAGTGAAACGGAACATCTCTGCTATGAATAGAATACTGATATTTGGATTGTATGTATTTGGTTGTATTTGCGCTTATGCTGATACCGCAGAATATTTGAAAAAAATAAGTGATTCTCTAAAAATTCAGGTGCAGATGCAACCAAAGCCAGATTCGGGTTTCGTTTTAAATGTGCAAAACTTGAAATTGGATGACGATATATTATTTAATGAGAGCGCATTCAATATAAATGTTGAGGTAATTGTTTCCGTCGATAGTATTAAAAACCAAAAGGAAGCTATTAGTGTTTATGGTTGTGGAACATATATACCGTCTCATATAGAACCGTCTTTTGTCAATACGCTTAAACCCAAGTATTTAATCTATCAACCGGCAAAGGACTTTTTACGCAAACTGAAAGAAATCTCAGGTGATCCTAATATTGAAAAAATACTGTGTATTGAAGTAACTTTTTCCTTTTTCAATTTATTGAAATCAAAAAAAATTGATCTCAGTAAAACAATAGTACGTTCTGAAACAATCAGATTGGAAGGGGAAGAACTAAACGCTTGGCTAAAATTCGCGCGGAGTTTATCGCCTAGCACGAAAAATACTAATTGAGATTAAAACAAGGCGCTGGCGCTTCATGCGATTTCAAAACTTGAGGGCTTAGCCCTATTGAAAGACACTTTTTTTATATAATCAAAAATTTACAGGACAATCTTTGAAATTTTTAGAAGATGGATAATTGTAAATGATTTAAATCATTGGGAAATAAAGTAGTACTGGAAATATATTTGTGAATGAGATGCTTTCGGGCTCTATCTTAAAAAATACGAATTATATCCCCAAAAAATCGCTTTGAGTAAGCAGTGCTAAAAATTTTTCAAAGTCCACCATTTGACGAAGAGGCGAACTGCGTTAAACAGGGCGGTTCGCTTTTTTGCATTTAAGCGGCTATAAATTGCCACGATGCGCCCGTATGCATAAATGCAGAGAGCTGTTGCGTTTCTATACGCATGCAAATTGATTGCAATGGCTTAAACTGCATAGCGTAAAAAAACTGCAAAACAATCCGGCCAATTTTTATAAATTTCTTGAAAGAGGAGAATGTTTAACGGCAGTTAGCGTTATCTCGTTAAAACGCCCGCTTAAGAATTCAATCTTTTTCCTTAAAATCCTATTTTTTGCGCTATGGTGTTAAAGTATTTTTTTGTCGTTTTTGTAATAAAATAAATTTTAGCTATAGTTTATTATATCTTTAATCGTTTGGGTTGCAGAGTCTTTAGCAAACTCGAAATATCGTGTAGGCCTTTAAATGTTCATAGGGAAGTTCCCTCTTCCTAGTTCAAATTTTTTCAAATACTCCAATATATAGTCCTATAGACTCTTGAGTAAATAAGGCTTCCGACGGAATATCTGAAATATAAATTTTATGATAGATAGAATTTTGTGGCGGTAGCTTATCGTCGAAGTTTTTTATTCGGCAATACTGCTGATGCGGCAGGAAGTTTTGGGCAGTGCATAATAGCTTGATTGCGGAAAGTTTTCTAGCTTGAGAAATAGTTGATTACATTACGCCAGTTCTGTGCTATTGAATAGTCTGCCAGGACAAATATGTGTCTCGAAAAGAACAAGCTCGGATTTTTCGGTTTCGGTTATAAGCAATCCGCCTTTGGGAAGGAATGCGCAGTTGCTTGGGTTTTTCCCTTGTAGGCTTATTTCTCCGATAACTTTCCCAGCCGGGGAAAGGATTTTGACAACTCCGCTTCCGTACACTGCAACGTACAAGTTGCCATCGCTTCCAAAAGCCATTCCGTCAGGGCCAACGATTCCTCCTGTTTCCGCCCATATTTTAGGGTTTGTCCATTCGAGTGTTTCTGGATTCCAACCGCCTTTCCAGAGTCTTTGCTTGTAAGTTTCAGCCACAACGAGAGAATTCCCGTCGGGCGTTAGCGCGAGCCCGTTGGGGAAATATTTCCCATCGGCAATTTTTTTCGCTCTTCCGCGCGATAGAACGCACACGTATCCATCAGGCGATTTTCTTGAATCACCGGGGCAGGTAAACAATAAATTTCCCTTGGAGTCAAAAGCCAAATCATTGGGGCTCGCAAGCGGTTCCCCTCCGACTTCGGCGCATGCGGTTTTTACATCTCCGCTTTCCGGGTAAAGTATTGAAACACAATTTTTGCCTGCGTCGCAAAACCATATTCTGCCTTTTGAGTCAATAGCTATGCCGTTGGGGGAGCCGCCGTTGATGTGGTATCTGCGGACAACGCCTTGGGGTGTGTACCGACACACATTTCCGCCGTGCAGCTCAACGAACCAAATATCGCCGTTGGGGGCAATTGCTGGCCCTTCGGGAAAGGAGAGATTTGAAAGTATGGCCTTATTCATTTTCCAACTACTGAAGGGGGATTTTTAGGGTGTCGCAACAGCCTTTTATATACCCGTAAGAGAAAACGTGGCCCGTGGGTTGGTATCCGGCGGACACTCCGCTTGCGAAGTATGGCTGCCTTTCTGAGCCCATAGCCGGAGCATGGTCGGAGCGCACATATCCGTCAAATCCGCAAGCTGCATAGTGAGCGAGCATTTCAGATATAAAGCCCCTATTTTCGTCTATAAAAACTTCAGTGAAATTTTCAGCTGTCCCTATTGTGTCTCTTATATGTATGAAGAAAATTTTTTTGCGTTTGATCCAGTTTGCGGATAAATTTTTTAAGTTCTCTCCGGCCAATTTGAAAGTCGCCTGGCAAAAGGCCACTCCCAGATTTTCAGAATTGTGGCGCGCGAATACATTTTCATAGTCGGCGGAGGATTTTAATATGCGCCCAACTCCGCAAAACGGCGAGATTGGTGGGTCGTCCGGATGGAGCGCCATTTTCACGCCTTCACTTTCCGCTACTGGGAGGACTGCATCCAGAAAATAGTCGAGGTTTTTGCGCAAATCGGATTCGGAAATTTCAATCCGAGCATTTTTTTTCTTTTGTGTGAGTTTGTCCAAGCTGAAAGAAGTTGTGGTTGCGCCACCTCTTGCAGGCGTGTCGGAATTAGTGCGGAACCAGCCTACACATGCCATCCAATTAAGGCAGAGCAAGTCCATTCCAAGCCTTCCCATATTGCGCAGCATTTGCGCGTACAATTCAATATGTTCGTCTCTGGCGGGAAGGCCGAGTTTTATAGCATTCATGTCAAATTGGTCTCCCTCAAGTCCGCATAGGCTTAGTCCGAACCGTCCAAATTTATCTTTTAAGGCCTTTAGAGATTCGTAATTGTGGGGCGGTTTTAGCCCTGAGAGCTCTTGAGCTGCTTTTGTTATAACCAGCTTCACTCCCATTTGAGGCGCCAACTGCGGGAGTTCTTCGGCATTTGGGGGGATTAGTATTGCAAGTTTCATATTCTATTTGCGCTGCTAAAACAGTGGCTTATTCGAAATCTATTCTAACGGCGCAAGACCGTTTAAACGGAGGCAGCTTTATTTTTGCCGAGTTTTCCGCCGGAATTATTTTTTCGTTCCATAAGTTATACACGCGCACTTTCGATATCTCCCGGCCTCTTGCAGCTTCAGAAAAGTCGATGCTCTCACCAGAGATTTCGGCAGGCTTAATTCCTTTTTCAAATTCGCTTTTCCAATCGTTCTTAGAGTCGCGCACAAAAGCAAGAATCGTTTTTTCACCATTGAGCGCATATACGCGGGTAATGGTAGTATCTGCTCTGAATGGCTTAAATCCTTCGCCGGCTGGATCTATGTTTTCTAGGAGAGCTCGAAATGGTTTCAAATGCCTCCAAAGTTTATGCTTGTACACGTAGACATCCCAATGCCAAGGCTGTCCTCCGCCTGCCGCGCCCCTAAAAAATGGAGTGTAAA